>NZ_JBHWKU010000003.1:243956-496910 GCF_042730645.1 Streptomyces sp. NPDC059906 | reverse complement strand
GGGCCCCGGACGGTGCGTCCGGGGCCCGCGCGTGGTGCCGTGTCAGGGAGTGCGCAGCGTCCCGGTGGTGAGGAAGACGCTGTCCGCGGCGGCCGTGCCGATCAGCGGCAGATACGGGGTGAGGCGCTCGACCGCGTACGGCAGCGTGTACAGGTCGGCGGCCGCCGCGTCCCAGCCGTGCTCGGCCCACCAGCGCTCCGGATCGGCGATCTGCCAGTTCCAGGCCAGTCCGATCGTCGACAGGGCGTCCATGAAGGGCGCGACGAGCGGGGAGGACGTGGTCGCGGAGTTCACGCACTCGGCGCCGAACATGCTGCCGGGGGCGGAGAGTTCGGTCATCGCGGCGACGACGGCCGCCACCTCCGGGGGCCGAAGGAAGTACACGGGTGCCTCGCAGAGCCATGCGGTGGGCCTGCCGGGATCGAATCCCGCCGCCCGGAGTTCCTCGTGCCAGGACGCCGTGCCGTCGGCTTCGACGACGGTGCGGCGTCCGCAGGAGAGCCGGCCCAAGTCCAGTACCCGTTCCTTGAAGGCCAGTACGGCCGCGTCCTCCACCTCGAAGACGTGCACCCCGGTCGGCCAGTCGAGCCGGAAGGCGCGGGTGTCAAGACCGGCGCCGAGCAGCACCACCTGGCGGCAGCCCGAACGGGCCGCGGCGAGAAGGTAGTCGTCGAAGAAGCGGGTGCGTACCACCTGATAGTCGGGCAGCAGGCGCTGCATCGGTCCGTCACCGGGCGGGCCCCCGTCGAACCCGGCCGCGTGGAGGAAGTCGGCGGCCCACGGGTCGCGGACGATCGGCGCGGGCCGGAGGTTCTCCGCCGCGTGTGCGGCGGCCGTCCAGAGCGCCGCGCGGGAGATGCCGTGCGGGGTCGCGGCGGCCGGCGCGAACGGTGACTGCGGACGTGTGGATTCCGGCATGGATCTCCTTGAGGTGGGGCGGGATGGTCGTGCGGACCCGGATCATCCGGAGCGGCGACGGCCCAGCAGGAAGGCCGCGGCACCCAGCGCGAGCAGGCTTTTGGAGGGGCGGGTGGGCCGCTGGCCGCCCATCGCGGCGGGGGTGCGCGGCTCGTGGATGTTCAGTGCGAACTGACGGTTGGCCACGTCGGAGAGGACGCCCCGGACCTGTTCCGGACTGGTGACGGCGGCCAGCAGAAGCTCCATGGAGTTCCGGGCGAACTGGTTGCGGCCGAGGAAATCGCGACCCAGTGCGAAAAGGATCTTCGGTACCTCCGACTGGAACACGTCGGGCAGGGTGATCTCGGGAGCCAGGCACCGCACCGAACCGTCGAGGTTCGCGAAGGACTTGCCCAGCAGCGAGACGGCGGGCGGCGAACCGATTCCGCGTTTGGTCGCCTTGGCCAGCACCGTGGTGAGCGCGACGCCGAAGTTCATGTCCTCCAGTGAGAGATGGGAGACCGTGGGCACGAACGCGGCCATGTCGGCGGCGAACGCGGGCATGTTGGCCCACGGCGTCAGCCGGCCCATCTCCGCCCAGTGCTGCGCCAGCCCGGCCCCGTCGTTCTGCGCCATGGCCATGAACAGCGGCAGCAGCTGAAGACTGGTCCTGCGGTCCAGGCGGCCGACCATGCCCCAGTCGATCAGCGTCGCGGGTCCGCCGGGAGCGGCGAAGACGTTGCCGGCGTGCGGGTCGGCGTGGAAGAAGCGATGGACGAAGTACCCGTGGTACATGAACCGCAGCAGGTCCTTGCCGATCTCCACGCGCTCGTCGTCCGTGAAGTGCGCGCGGTCGACGTGCCGCACCGACTTCCCGTCGGCCAGCGACTGGACGAGGACCCGGGGGCTGGCGTGCAGGACCCGGGGCACCTCCAGGGAGCGGAACGACCGGACGTGGTCGCGGGCCTCGTCCATGTTGCGGGCCTCGCCGGTGAAGTCCAGCTCCGGCTCCATGGCGTCGAAGACCGAGCCGAGCATCGCCTCGATGTCGATGACCTCGTTGAACCGGGGAGCGACACGGGCCACGATCTTCGACGCCCGGCGCATCAGGGCCATGTCCGCGAGCACGCCCTCGCGGATGCCGGGTCGCTGGATCTTCACCACGGCCGCGCGCCCGCCGGGCAGCGTCACGCGGTAGACCTGGGCGAGGGACGCCGCCCCCAGCGGGGCGACGGTCTCGATGTCGTCGAAGCGCAGCTTCCAGTCCGCCCCGAGGTCCCGGGCCAGTACCGGCTCGAACTCCGAGAACGGCTGGACGTCGACCTCGTCGTGCAGGTTCTGCAGTTCGTCCCGGATGGACTGGGGGACCATGTCGGGCCGGGTGGAGAGGACCTGGCCGAGTTTCACATAGAAGGGGCCGAGGCTCTCCAGGGCATGCCGCACCGCCTTGGCGCGGCGCTGCTCCGCCCCGGCGGTGGCCTCGGCCGCGGACCCGGCGGAGCCGACGAGGCCCTCCGCCGGGGACCGCGCGTCCCGCTTCGTACGTCTCCGCAGCCGGGTCGCCTGTCCCACCTCGTCGGCCACGAGGCTGCCCAGGACCCTGACCACGAGACGCAGCCGATCGCCGACGACAGACGTCATCGTGTGTGATCCTCCTCAGATCGGGATCCGGGTACGCAACGGCGGTCGGCGTGCGCCACGGAGACGGCCGGACGGAACGGTGGCACGGCCGGTCAGCGCGAGGTCGAGGACTTTCCGCCCTGGGACGGCTTCCCGCCCTGCCCCTGCTGACCGGTCAGGCCCTGCAAGGCCTCCAGCCCTTGCTGACCGGCCTGGGCCGGCAGGTTGGTCAGGTTCTGCAGGCCCTGGACCGCCTCCAGGAGCTTGGGCAGCACCTGGGTGAGCTGGGCCAGCTGGGTCGGGAGCGCCATCAGGTCGCCCGCCCCGCTCGCCGCGTGTCCGAGGCCTCCCGCCAGTTGACCGAGCCCGCCGAGCGCACCGGCCGCGCCGCCGACCGCGGCGAGCGGATTGGCGGCCCCGCCCAGCGCGGCCAGGGGGTTGCCCGCCCCGCCCAGCGCGGCCGCGAGCGGGTTGCCGCCGCCCGCGGCACCGGTGAGCGCGGCCAGGGGGTTCTGCGCCCCGGCCCCCGAGGCGAGGCCGGCGAGCGGGTTGCCTGCCGCGCCGACCCCGCCGAGGGCGGCCAGCGGATTGGTGACACCCGCGAGCGCGGACGACGGGTTGACGGCCCCGGCCAGTGCGGCGAGGGCGTTCGGGGGCAGCCCGGCCAGCGTGCTGACGGCGTTGTCGGAGCCGCGCGACGATCGTGAGCCGCGCGACGATCCTGAGTCGTCGTCCCGGTTCAGGAGGTCGTCGAAGGCCTCCTTCCAGCTGTCGGTCATATCACCGACCAAATCCTTGAAGATGTCCTGGACGTTCTTGCTGTTGCCCATGAGTGGGGTCCCTTTCCGTTTCTCTGCGATGGGAGAGGTGCGGTTTTCGGGTGTTGTCGGGCGCAGCCTTACAAGGCTTTCGCGCAGACGTTCTTCAATCGCGCGCGGCCCCTGGTGAAGGCGGCTTCGGCCGCCTTGACGGAGATGTTGTGTATGCGGGCGAATTCCGCAGTGGAAATACCCTTGGCGCGGGCGAGTATGACCTCCTGCTCACGCCCCCGCAGGTGTTGTACCTGGCCCAGAAGCCATCTGCCGAAGTCCTCGTCGCAGACGTCCTCCTCAGGCGTGCCCGGGGTTTCCGCGAGCGCCGCACGCTGGAGGAGTCTGCTGCGACGCTCCATGTCACGGTAGAAGTCGATGCAGAGGCGCAGCGCCACGGACGTCAGAAAGGCACCGAGTCGATTCCTGTCCAACGTGGCGTGGGCGGCTGCCCGGGCCATGGTTTCCTGAACGCAGTCCTCGGCGTCCTGAAAACTCGGTAGTCTTCGCCGAACCAGCCGCATGAGGCGGTCCTGATGCTGGAAGATTTCTTCCCAGGAGCATTCAGCGGGCGATTGGCAGGTGGAATGTCGCACCATCGTGGATTGCAGCCCGTTGTCTCTCGGATTGAGCGGGGAGAACCGCGGCCGACTTTCCATTTGTCGGCCATGTGGTTTTCCTACCCGAGGCCCTGGAGCGGCAAACCGGAATATGTACCTCCGCCGGTCGGCAGAAATGTTTTTCCGTGCTCATTTCCGAGGAGCGGGCCGCCGCGCCCAGTCGCGGTTCCAGTTGCGCCACATGTCCCGTACGGTCTGGTGCACTTGGGAGCTGCCGGCGCGCAGCTCGGTGGTGTACGCCTGGACCGCTTCCTTGCCCACCAGCCGCGCTCCGCCGGTGAAGTAGGAGCCCCGGACGTGCTGCGGTGAGCGGTACTTGCCCCACAGCAGGATCTTCATCAGCGGCCAGAGGGTGAACACCCCGGCCGGGCACCGGTCGTCGGGGTCCAGGGTGCCCCACACCGACGGGACCAGTCCGCTCTCGCCCAGCAGCTCGTAGATGCGTGCGATCGCCTGCTCCTTCGTCAACTCGCCCGCACTATAGGCGAGTACGGCGTCCCGCGACTGGTCGAACATCCGCTCCACCCAGGGGTTGTCCATCCCCTGGAGGCCTCGGTACGGGGGCTGCTCCAGCAGGTCGAAACAGGCCGGGTCGTGCGTCTTCTCGAACGTCACGGCGACCTGGTTCTGGGCGTTCGTGCCGTACAGCGTGGTGATGGTCCACACGCGGTTCCAGGCGTTCCACAGGTCGAAGTCGTCGAACGCGATGTAGCTGCAGGACACCAGGTCGTCGTAGAACCGGAACATGCGCTTGGTCCAGTGGTCCAGGTACGCGAACCGGGCGGTGTCGAAGTCGTCCTTGCGCACGGCGTCGATCAGCCGGTGGCCCAGGGCGTTGAGCGCCATCACGGTGACGGCGAGTCCGCTGGAGAAGAGCGGGTCGATGAAGTCACTGGCGTGCGGCAGCAGGCACCACCGGTCGCCGACGACCTTCTGCGAGGCGAACTGGGTGCGGTCGGTGGACACGTACGGCCGGACCGCCCGCGCCCGCTCGAACTGCCGGGCCACACTGGGGAACCGGCGCACGTACTGCCAGAACTCGTCCTCGGCCGAGATGTCCTCCGGCCGTGGGTGCTGGTCGAGATCGAGGTTGAGGCCGACACTGCACAACTGGTTCGTGCTGGTCGACTGGTTGTCGAACGGGATGACCCAGAACCATCCGCCCGGGAACATGTGGTGGAGCGTTCCCTGGCTGAACGGGCTGGGCATGCCGTGCTGCGCACGCGAAGGCGCCACGGCGTCGAAGGGGCGCACGTCCACCATGTGCGTGAAGATCGTGCGCGACCTCGTGCGGTAGGACGGTTCCTGCCGCAGCCCGAGGCGCTCGGGCAGGACCGCCCGCATGCCGCCGGCGTCGACCACGTACGAGGCCCGGAAGGTGCCCCGGTCCCGGGTGACGAGAGTCGCGCCGTCCTCCTCGAACTTCACGTCGTCGACCATGGTGTGGGTGTACGCGGTCACGCCGTAGGACACGGCGACGTGGAACATGTACGCGTCCACGTCCTGCCGGAAGTAGTGCGAGTCGGGACCGAGCGGAGGACCCCAGGTGGGGTACTGGGTGCACTCGTCGGGCCGGGTGGGCTCACCATCCCGGTGGTAGATGAAGCTGAAGTTCCGCTTGACCCCGCTGTTCGACGACACGTGGCGGCGCAGTGCCGCGTTGGTCGCCAGGTGATCGAGCTCAGGGACGTCGTAGCGGCGGGCCAGGACCCGGAGCCCGAACGTGGTCTCGGGGACGGTGGACTCTCCGATGGCGAACCGGGGGTGGCCGCTGCCTTCGAGCAGCAGCACTCGCACGCCGTGACGAGCGAGTACGGTCCCCAGCATCGTCCCGCCGATGCCGCCTCCGACGATGGCGACATCGAAAACACGCTGGTCTTCTTGCATGTCTGCGGTTCCTTTCGCGACGGGAAGAGCGAGTCGCCGGGCTCCCCGGTCACCGGTGGGCGACCGGGGAGCCCGGCAGCACCCGGCGCAGCCCGCAGGCCACCAACCGGGCGGAGAAGGACACGGCGAACCAGGGGGTGGGCGCCTGCCCGGCCAACAGACGGCGGTCACCGGGCACTTGCCGCTCGCCGCGCCCGGTGACGTCCAGCCACACGCCGAAGTGCAGCAGCCGCGCCTCGGGCCCGGCGTCGCGAGCGGGGAACGGCCGCATGTGCTCGCGCACCGCACGCGTGAGGGTCGTGCGCCGCGCCATGCCCACCTGGTGCCGGGCCAGGAACTGGTCGAGCAACTGGGCGGAGCGGCACGGGAATCCACCGCGACCGAGCGGAGTGCGCCCTACCAGCCCGGCGTCGTGGAACGCCGCGGCTGCCAGCAGGCCGACCCGGTCGTAGGCGGTCCCATGGGTCCGCGCACAGGCGTCGGCCAGCAGGAACGTCCGCAGAGAGTGCACGGCGACGCGGGGTGGCAGGAGCCGGCACATCTCCTGCAGCGCGGCGCCCGCGAGGGGGTGCCCGAGCAGCTCCGCGAGGGCCGGGCGGTCGAGCAGAGGCTGCCATGCCTCGGGCAGCACCTTCGGTGGATCGGAGTGTGAACTCGCCCCGCTCCCACCGGGATCGGGGTCCTCCGGAATCCCAGGCTCTGCGGCCATGGCTCAACCCCCCTCGCCTCGCGACCTATTGGCTGTGTCCGTCTCACCTGTCTTTACGCTCGGGCCGCTCCCGCCCCCCGGCCCCCGTTTCGCAACGCTCCGTCCGCGTAAGCGCGTTGGTGTGCGACCGACGGCGCGCGATACCGGCAACGCGCTCCGGGCGTACGTTCCGGGCGTACGTTCCGGCCGTCCATTCGGAGGCGCGGCCTGTTCGAATGAATGAGCCCTAGTCACCCGTGGTGGTGGTGCGGGTGCGGGTGACGGCCGGGAGGATGCGCCCTGTGCTCCCACTGGTGGAAGATTTCTGTAGTAAATCTCGTGAGGTGCGGGGAGAGTTCAGGGCAGGACCGAATCTCGCCTGTGCTGAAATGCGGTGTTGGTATGGCCAGTTTTCCGATCAGCGACGATGTGCGACTTCCGGCGGAAATCGATGCGTCGGCTCTGACGGATGTTCCCGAAGGGCCGCCTGAGAGAATTCTGCTGACGGGAGCCACGGGATTCCTCGGCGGTTTCCTGCTCGCCGACCTGCTGGATGCCACCGACGCTCGAATCCATTGCCTGGTGAGAGCGGACTCGGCCGCTCAGGCCCGGGAGCGGCTCGCCGGTCAGCTACGCGCCCGGGAGGTGCCGGAGCACCACATGTCCCGGATCGACGTCGTGCCCGGCAGCCTGGCGAAGCCGCGGTTCGGCTTGACCGACGAGGAGTTCTCGGGCCTCTCGCGCGGCATCGACGTCATTTACCACTGCGGTGCTTGGGTCAATCTCCTGGCGAGTTACCCGATCCTGCGCGGCTGCAATGTGTCGGGGACCCTGGAAATCCTGAGACTGGCGTCCCGGACCCGCCGAATCCCCGTGCACTACATCTCGACGATGGGGGTGATCCCGGCGGCCCGAGAGGCCGGGACCGGCGTCTCCGGTTACTGCGCCACCAAATGGGTCGCCGAGCAGTTGGTCGCGCAGGCCGCGGACCGCGGATCGCCCACGATGGTGCACCGGCCCGGGGTGATCCTGGCGGACTCGCGCACCGGCCTGGTGGGGAAGTCGGACTGGTTCGTCCACCTGACGACGGCGAGCATCCGCGCCGGCTGCGCCCCCGACCACCCCGGTCTCCTGCCGGTGGGCACGGTCGACTTCACCAGCCGCGCCATCGTCGACCTGTCCCTGAGCCGCCGTGCCCGAGGACAGGTGTTCCACGTGATCGATCCCGAACCGCTGCCCTTCCGGTCGTACTTCCAGGGCTTCGCGGACGCGGGTGTCGACCTTCCGCTCGTTCCGTTCGACACCTGGCTCAAGCGGCTTCGCGACCTGGGCGACGAGGTCCCCCGCAGCACCCTGCGGCTGGCCGGCGAGACCCTCCGGCAGATGATCCCGGCCCCGGGGCAGGACACCGCCGGCCCCACCGCGGCGTCCGCGCACCGCGCCCCGCCCGTGCTCGACTCCGACTACTTCCGCAGGGTGCTCGCCTTCCTGAGCCGCGACGCCGTGCTGCCCGCCCGGTGACCCACGCGCGGTCCTCTTCTCCCGTCCCTCCCGTGCACCCCTCCTCGCATCTCATCAGCTGGAGTTTCCGCATGTCCCCTTTCACCCTGGAAGACCTGACGGCGATGGTGGCCGAGATCGCCGGCGCCGAAGCGGCCCGGGCGCTCTCGGAGCAGCCGGCCGACGCGCCCTTCACCTCGCTGGGGTTCGACTCGATGGCCGTCATCGAACTGGCCGAGCGGATCCAGGAGCGCTACGGCGTTCCCATCCCGGACGAGGCGGTGCACGACCTGCGCACCGTCCGGCGGACCCTCGACTACGTGAACGGCCGGGCAGCCGTCGCCGCGGCGGACGGAGCCCGCTGATGGCCCGGGGCGCGGGACGGCTGACCGGCATCGGCGTCTACCGCCCCGGTGGCCTGCTCACCAGCGCCGAACTCGACACCAGGTTCGGTCACGAGGACGGCTACATCGAGCAGATCACCGGAATCCGGACCAGGCTGAAGGCCGACCCCGACGACACCTTCGTCGAGATGGCCGCGCAGGCGGCGGACAAGGCCCTGGCCCAGGCGGGCGTGCTCGCCGAGGACCTGGACTGCGTCCTGTTCTCCTCCGCCAGCAGCGTCGGCCAGGCATCGTGCCGGGCCGCCAGTCTCACCCACCGCATCGGAGCCGGCCGGGCCGGCGGGTTCGACGTCAACGGCGGGTGTGCTGGGTTCAGTTACGGGCTGACCCTGGCCTCCGGGCTCATCGCCGCACAGCAGGCGCGTCAGATCCTGGTCGTCGCCGCCGAGCGGCTGAGCGACATCACCGACCCCGACGACTGCGCGACCGTCATGGTCTTCGGCGATGCCGCCGGGGCCGCGGTGGTCAGCGCCGCGGAGCACGCCGGGATCGGACCGGCGGTGTGGGGCACCCACGGCCCCGGTGAGCCCTGGATGACCAGCGCCCCGCCCAAACCCGGCGCCGCCCGCCCGTACATGCACATGGACGGCACCCGGGTGGTCCGCTGGTTCGGTTCGCACATGCCGCAAGTGGCCCAGGAGGCACTCGACGCGGCCGGGCTCACCTGGGACGACATCGCCGCCTTCGTGCCGCACCAGTGCAACGGACGGCTGATCGACGCCATGGTGCGCCGACTGCGCCCGCCCGAGCACGTGGCCATCGCCCGCAGCATCGTCACCGACGGCAACACCAGTTCGGCGTCCATCCCGCTGGCTCTGGAGTCGCTGCTCGCCTCGGCCACCGTACGGCCCGGCGACAAGGCGCTGCTCCTGGGCTTCGGCGCCGGGCTGACCTGGTGCGCCCAGGTGGTCGAACTTCCGTAAGGAGCACCTCATGAACGTCACGTCCGCGTCCCCCGCGGTCGACCTCGGGCCCGTCGGCGAATCCGAAGCCGGTGTCGTGGCCCGTCCCCTGTCCCGGCTGTCCGACGCCGATCTCGGCACCCTGCTGATGATCCGCCACTTCGAACTGGCCGTGCTTGAGCTGTTCTCCCAGGGCCGGCTGCACGGCACCACGCACACCTGCCTCGGCCAGGAGTACATCCCCGTCGCGCTCTACCCGCTGCTGGACGAGGGCGACCACGTCTTCAGCAACCACCGCGGGCACGGCCACTACCTGGCCCGCTTCCACGACCCGCACGGTCTGCTCGCGGAGATCATGGGGCGGGCCGGTGCCGTCTGCCACGGCGTGGGCGGCAGCCAGCACATCTACCGCGACCGCTACCTGTCGACCGGCGTACAGGGCCAGAGCCTGCCCGTCGCCGTGGGAGTCGGCCTGCACCTGAAACGGGCCGAGCCGGGCCGGATCGCGGTGGTCCACATCGGCGACGGCACCTGGGGCGAGGGCGCCGTGTACGAGGCGCTCAACATGGCGCAGCTGTGGCAGATCCCGGTGCTCGTGGTGGTGGAGCACAACGGGATCGCCCAGTCGACACCGACCGAGCGGCAGATGTCCGGCACCGTCGCGGCCCGGGCTGCCGCCTTCGGCGTCGGCCACCTGCGGATCGACTCCGTGGACGTCACCGACGTGCGGGCCGCCCTCGCCCCCGTGGTCGAGCAGGTCCGCGACCGGCACCGGCCGTACGTGGTCGAGTGCGTCACGCACCGCGTGGGCCCGCACAGCAAGGGGGACGACACCCGCGCGGCCGAGGTCCGCGAGCGAGCGGCCCGGCACGACTGGTACCGCCGCTACCGGCAGGACCATCCCGCCCAGTTCGCCGCCGCCGACCAGGCACAGGCTCAGGCCGTCGCCGCCGTCGTACGAGAGGTCGGCGCGCGTCCGGCGTCCCGATGGGAGGCCCGATGACCAGGCGCCAGCGCGTGGCCGAGAACCTCAACAGCGCACTGCACCACCTCCTCGGCGCCCACCCCGGCACGTATCTGATCGGCGAGGACGTCGCCGACCCCTACGGCGGGGCGTTCAAGGTGACCCGGGGGCTCTCCGACCGCTTCCCGGACCGGGTGCTGTCCTCACCGCTGAGCGAAGGCGGCATCGCCGGCGTGGGCGCGGGCCTGGCCCTGGCCGGCAACCGGTCCGTGGTCGAGATGATGTTCTCGGACTTCGCCGCGCTGGCGTTCGACCCGCTGCTGAACTTCGCCGCCAAGTCCGTGTCGATGTACGGCCGCAGGGTCCCGATGAGCATGGTCGTCCGCTGTCCCACCGGCGGCAACCGGGGGTACGGCCCGACGCACAGCCAGAGCCTGCAGAAGCACTTCCTCGGCGTTCCCTCGCTGCACCTGCGGGAAGTCTCCCCGTTCCACGACAACCAGCGCGTACTGACCGCGATGCTCGACCGCGAGGAGCCCGGTGTGCTCTTCGAGGACAAGGTGCTCTACACCCGCGCCATGTACCAGGACGGGGTCGTGGACGACCTCTTCCGCTACGAGGTGCTGGCCGATCCCAGCGAGACCGCCCGGGTGTTCGCGCCGGACTGCGGGCCCCCCGACTGGATCGTCCTGGCTCCGGGCGGGCTCACCGAACGGGCCGTCACCGCCCTGCGCACCCTGCTCCTCGAAGAGGAGATCACGTGTGAACTGCTGGTGCCCTCCCAGCTCTACCCCTTCGACAGCAAGGCGCTGCTCCCGGTGCTCTCCCGTGCCGACCGCATCTGTGTCATGGAGGACTCCACGGCCGACGGGACCTGGGGCGAGCTGCTCGCACAGCAAATCCACGAGCAGCTGTGGAGCCGGCTGGCCCGCCCGGTGCTGCCGCTGAGCGCCGAGCCGAGCATCGTACCGACCGCGGCGCACCTGGAGCACGACGTGCTGCTCCAGCCGTCCACCATCCACCGCGCGATCACGGAGGCGACGAAGTGATCGGCATCGAGCTGCCCACGCTCAACACGAACGACTCCAGCTACACCCTGGTCGAGTGGCTCGTCCCCGACGGCAGCAGCATCGAGGGCGAGGATCCGCTGGCGGTGGTGGAGACCTCCAAGGCCAGTGAGGAGATCGAGAGCACCGGCCCCGGAATCCTGCACGTCCTCGTCGGCGGCGGCCAGGAGTGCCGGCCGGGGCAGACCATCGCCTATCTCTTCGAGTCGGCCGAGGAGCGCGACTCCTACCGGGCGTCGGCCGCCGCCCCGGCGGCGACATCCGCACCCCCCGGCGCGGAGCTGAGCATCACCAACGCGGCCCGTGAGCTCGCCGACCGCCACGGCGTGTCCGAGGCCGAGCTGCGCGGTCTCGGGCGCACGGTCATCCGTACGGCCGATGTCGAGGCCCTGGTGCGGCGGGCCGCGTCGACGCCCGCCCCCGCCGAGCGTCAACTGTCCAAGCAGCAGCGGACGGTGGGGGCGGTGGTGACCGAGTCCATGCGGACCGTTCCCGCCGCGGCCGCCTACGCCAAGGTCGACGTCGGACAGGCGGAGGAACTGGCCCGGCAGCTGTCCGAGCGCACCGGCAGTTTCGTCTCCCTGCCCGTCCTGCTGATCAAGGCGGTGGCGCGCCGGCACGCGGCACACCCCCTGATGTTCGCCGCGCTCACCGACGACGGCGCGGTGCGCGAGAGCGAACGGGCCCATGTGGGCGTCACCATGGACGCGGGCCGAGGCCTGTACACCCCGGTGGTGCACGACGCCGCCGAGCTGAGCGGCGACCGGATCGCCGACCTGCTGACCGGCTTCCGGAGCAAGGCCTTCCGGGGCACGTTCCAGGCCGCCGAACTCGCCGGGGCCAACATCATGGTCGCCCCGCACACCACCGAGGGCATGCTCCTGGCCACCCCCATCGTCTTCCCCGGCCAGACCTGCGTGATCTCCGTCGGCGCCGTCGACGACCAGGTGCTCCTGGACGCGCAGGGCACCCCTCGCACCCACCGGTTCGTCCACCTCGGCCTGGTCTACGACCACCGGGTGGTCAACGGCAGGGACGCGATGGCCCTGCTCAAGGACGTCAAGGAGGAGCTGGAGGCACCGGCCGCGCTCGGCTGACCGCCGACCCGCCACACGGAAACCCCACCACACGGAACCCCACCACACGGAACCCCACCACACGGAACCCCGCCACCCCCGGGGTGCCGCCCGTCGGACTGGAAAGGACACCCCCGACATGACCACCGACACCACGCCCCACAGCCGCGCCTACGACCTGCTCGCCTCGGTTCTCAGCAACAAGTTCGAAGTGCCCGCCGAGGCCATCGTCCCCACCGCGACCTTCGAGCAGCTGGACCTCGACTCGCTGGCCGTGGTGGAGCTGTTCGTCGTACTCACCGAGGAACTCGGCATCGAGGTGCAGGACGGCGAGGCCGACCCGGACCTCACCCTGGCCGGCGTGGCCGACCTCATGGCCGAGGCCGTCAAGTCGTGACCCGCGCCCGTCCCGACGTCGCCGTCACCGGGATCGGCCTGGTCACTCCGGCCGGCACCGGTCGCGAGGCCACCTGGGACGGCGTGTGCGCGGGCCGCCCCACCGCCCGGCACGTCCCCGAACTCAAGGGTCTCCCGGTCGACTTCGCCTGCCTCGTACCGGACTTCTCCCCCCGCGCTCACGTCCCCGGCTCACGCCCCTGGCAGTACGACCGCTTCACCCAGTTCGCCCTCTACGCCGCCCTGGAGGCGGTCTCCGACGCCGGTCTGGACCCGGCCGACTGGGACGCGGACCGCGTCGCGGTGGTCTTCGGCAGCTCGGCCGGCGGCACCGGCACCATGCTGGAACAGCACCGCAAACTGCTCGAAGCGGGCGCGGCACGCGTCTCACCGCTGCTGCTGCCGATGTTCCTGCCCAACATGGCCACCGGACAGCTCACCATCCACCTGCGGGCCCGGGGTCCGGCGCTGTGCACGGTCACCGCCTGCGCCTCCGGCGCCACCGCCATCGGCACCGCCCTGCAACTCCTGCGCTCCGGGGCCTGCGACATCGCCGTCGCGGGCGCCTCCGACGCGGTCGTACAGCCCTTCTGGGTCACCGGCTTCGACCGGATGGGCGCGCTGTCCCGGCGCGGCGACGACCCGTGGGCCGCCTCCCGGCCCTTCGACGCCGCCCGGGACGGCTTCGTCATGGCGGAGGGCGGTGCGGCCCTGGTCCTGGAGCCGGCGAGTGCGGCCAGGGCCCGCGGACGCCCCGGCTACGCCCTGCTGGCGGGCTACGGGGCATCGTCCGACGCCCACCACCCCGTGGCACCCGACCCCGAGGGCAAGGGCGCCGCCCTCGCCGTGCGGCGGGCCCTCGACGACGCCGGCGCCCGCCCCGCGGACGTGCAGCACATCAACGCGCACGGCACCAGCACGCCGCTCAACGACGCCGCCGAGGCCCGTCTGATCCGCCGCCTCTTCCCGCACCAGCCCTCCGTGACCTCGGTCAAGGGCACCCTCGGCCATCTGCTGGGCGCGGCCGGAGCGGTCGAAGCGGCGATCACCGCCCTGTCCGTGGCCCACGGCCGGGTGCCTCCCGTGGCCAACCTCGAAAAACAGGAAGGAGACGCCGAGATCAACGCCGTCACCGGCTCCAGCAGGGACCAGCCCGTCGGCCTCGCCCTGAGCCATTCCTTCGGCTTCGGCGGCCACAACGCCGTACTCGCCTTCAGAAGCTGTCCCGCCGAACCTGCCAAGCCGGCCCGAACTCCGCGCCATTCCCCAACGAAATGGAGAGGACCGTGAGTTTCCTCAATCCCCGTAGCCCCTGTGCCGACCCGGACGACGTCGTCACGGACGTCACCGAGGCCCCGCACCGCCTGCGTGCGGTCGCCCAGGCCTGCGGAGCGCAGGTCATCGCGACCGTCGACGTGCAGGCGGGCGAGGACGACTGGAACGCCCCGTCCACCGAGGAGCATCCGCGTCCGGTGGTGCTCGTGCACGGCACCTTCGGCAACCGGGGCTACACCTGGCACACGGCGACACCGCTGCTACGACAGCACGGTCACCGGGTCTTCCGGCTCGACTACGGCCAGCACGGCCACCCCGTGATCTTCGGCCTGGGCGACATCAAGCACTCCGCCCGGCAGCTCGCGGACTTCGTCGACGAGGTACTGCGGCGGACCGGCGCCCAGGAGGTCGACGTGGTCGGCTTCTCGCAGGGCGGCATGGTGCCGCGCTACTACCTGAACGCCCTGGGCGGAGGACCCAAGGTGCGCAACTTCGTCGGCATCGCGCCCAGCAACCACGGAGTCACGGCACAGGGGCTGATGAACCTCGCCCGCCAGATCCCCGGCGCGGTGGAACTGCTGGAACAGGGTGCCGTCGGGGAGGTCGTGCCGGCCTGGCCGCAACTGCAGCACGACCACCCCTTCCAGCGCGAGCTGGCCGATCTCGGCGAGACGACGGAGGGCGTCCGCCACACCGTCATCGCCACCCAGTACGACGACGTGGTCACTCCGTACACGTCGTGCGCCCTCGCGAGGACCGAGGGCCGCTACGTCAACAACATCGTCCTTCAGGACATCGACCCGGACGACCACACCCCGCACGTGAGCATGCCCTACAACGCGACCGTGCTGAAGGAAGTGCTCAAGGCCCTGGCCGGCTGAGCCCTGCTGCCGTCCAGGAGAACGCGGGCGACCAGCGCCGGGTCGTCGTTCATCGGGACGTGGCCGCAGCCGGGCAGCCGCACCAGGCGGGCCCGCGGAATGGTGTGCTTGGCGCGTATGCCCTGCCGGGGCAGGAGCAGCCGGTCCCGGTCGCCCCACGCCACGGTGACGGGGACGCCGGGCACGTCGTCGGAGAACAGCACGCTCCGTCCGGCCCGGAGCGTCTCGGAGAACCCCTGCGCGTGTGCGAGCGCCAGCGTCTCGGCGACGACCGCCTCGGGGGAGCGGCGGCCGGGACGGGCGTAGATCGTACTCGTCAGCGCGGTGCGGCCGACCGCGGTGCGGGACAGCCGCTCGACCAGCGGGAGGGGCAGGCTCCGGGCGGTCCGGCGCATCCCCGTCAGGACGCCGAAGGCGTAGCGCCGCTCGGCCTGCGTCCAGAAGCCGGCCGGGGACAGGGCCGTCACCGACCGCACCAGGTTCTCGCGGCCGAGCCCCAGGGCCAGCAGACCGCCCAGCGAGTTGCCGGCCACGTGCGGCCGGTCGAGCCCCAGCGCCGCGCAGAAGGCGCCGAGTACCGCGTTCGTCGTCGGCAGATCGTGCGGCAGGCCGTGCGGCAGTGCGGACGACTGCCCGAACCCCGGCAGGTCCACGGCCACCACCTCGCGCTCGGTCGCGAGGATGTCGACCACCGGGTCCCAGGCCTGCCGGTGGTGGCCTATGCCGTGCAGCAGTAGCAGCGGCTCGCCCGCACCCACGCGCGCGTAGGCGAGGGTGATGTCCTGCGGACCGTGCTCGGTGGGGGCCGTGAAGGAGAGCGTTGCGGACATGGGGCTCCTTGTCGGGAACGGGTGTTCCGGGAACGCGTGTGCGACGACGTCGGATAGACAGCTTGTCAGCAATGGCTACCGACCGGTAGCCCTGATGCCTGGTACGAGCGGTTCCGTCTGGACACCGCCGGACGCGTCCGCTGGGATGGAGCGGTGACCACCGACACCGCGACCGACGTCTTCGAAGAGCACCGCCCCGTCCTCCTGGGGGTCGCCTACCGCATGCTGGGCCGCCTCGCCGACGCGGAGGACGTGGTCCAGGAGGCCTGGCTGCGCTGGTCCGGCGCCGACCGCGCCGCCGTGCGCGAACCCCGCGGATACCTGGTGCGCGTCACCACCCGGCTCGCCATCGACCGGCTGCGCCAGGTCAAGTCGCGCGGCGAGACCTACGTGGGCCCGTGGCTGCCCGAGCCCTACGTCACCGACTTCGGGGACGCGGTGCCGGACACCGCCGAGCGGGCCGTCCTCGCCGACTCCGTCTCCCTCGCCGTCCTCGTCGTCCTGGAGTCGCTGTCGCCGCTGGAACGGGCGGTGTTCGTCCTCCGGGAGGCCTTCGGCTACCCGTACGCGGAGATCGCCGCCATGCTGGAGCGCGGCGAGGCCGCGGTGCGCCAGCTCGCCGGACGCGCCCGCAAGCACGTCGACGAGCGGCGCCCCCGCTACGACGTCGACCCGGCGCAGCGCCGCGACCTCACCGAGCGCTTCCTCGCCGCCGCGGCCGAGGGCGATCTGGCCGGCCTGCTGGCCACGCTCGCGCCGGACGTCCGGCTGGTGGGCGACAGCGGTGGCCGGTCCAAGGCGCCGCTGCGCGTGCTGGAGAGCTCCGACAAGGTGGGCCGCTTCCTGCTCGGTGTCGCGCGGCAGGGCATTCCGGACGCCACCTTCCACTTCCTGGAACTCAACGGCGGCCCGGCCCTGCTGGTCCGCTCCGGCGGCAAGCCGGACTCCGTCGTTCAGGTGGACGTCGTCGACGGCCGCATCCAGTCGATGTACATCATCCGCAACCCGGACAAACTGGTGTCTCTGGCCGGCGTTCTCTGACCCCGCCCCGTCTTTCCTCCGGCATCTCACGGTCCCGGCCCCCGTCCCGCGACGTCCCGCGACGGGGGCCGGGGCCGTTCCGTCGCGGGATTGGTCTTGACCAAGGGGGTGGGGCGTTTTATGGTCGCAGAGAACTGCAACAACCTTTAATAAACAAGGGCGTCAAAACGCCGCCGGACCACGGCGATTGCGGAGGACAGGGTGGGGACCACGCAGTTGGAATCGGTGCCGGAGCCCAAGTACTGGCACCTCAGGACCGTGCTCAGCGAGGCGCTGGACTCGGAGTTCGAGGTGGGCGAGATCCTGCCCAACGAACGCGATCTCGCCGCCCGCTTCGGCGTCGCGCGCGCGACCCTGCGCCAGGCCCTGGAGCAGCTAGAGCTGGAGGGCAGGCTCCAGCGCCGCCGGGGCGTCGGTACGACCGTGGCGCCGCCGCGCGTCGGCGTGGCCGTCGGCACCCGGGAGCACGCCTGGCCCGGGACGGCCGACGACGCCTGGCAGCCGGCCGACTGCGTCCTCGCGGCACCGCCCGCGGCCGTGGCCGACGCCCTGGAGACCGACCGCGACGAGCCGGTCCACACCGTCCGCCGCTCCCGCGTGAGCCACGGCCAGCCCGTCGCCGCGGAACTGCTGTACGTCCCGGCGTCCTCGATCCCCGACCTCACCGCCATCGACGCGCCCTCCGGCCCCGCACGCGCGCGTGCCGTCCTGCGTGAACTGCAGCGCGGGGACCTGGAGCGGCAGGAGAGCGCCGTCGAGCTGGGCTCGGCCGGCGCGGACGACGCGAGGGAGCTGGACCGCCTCCCGGGCGCGCCCGTCCTCGTCGTCACCACCCGCTACCTCGCCGAGGGCCGCACCGCCGCCCTCTCCGTCGCCACCTACCGCGCGGACACCTGCCGGCTGACGTTCGGCGACTCGGGCGACGTGGAGATCCACCACGGCCCCGAGACCCGGGCCTCCTGACCGCCCCGCCCCCGCCGCGGACCCACCCCCGCCGCGGACCCGCCGCCGCCCGTGGATCAGCGGCGGGCCGTCGCCCCCTCGACCGCGAAGAGCTGCTCCTCCACATGGTCGAGGGCCAGCCGCAGTGCCCCCGTCGCCACGGCGGCCTCGCCGAGCAGCGACAGGGCCACCCGCGGCGGACGCAGGCAGTAGCGGGCCAGCTCCCGGCGCAACGGCTCCAGTACGCCGTCCAGGCCGGCCGCCCAGCCGCCGATGACGACCATCTCGGGATCGAGCGCCAGCGCCAGCGCCGCCACGTCGTGCACCAGCCGCTGGATGAAACGCTCGACGGCCGCACGGGCCCGCTCGTCGCCCTCGCGGGCCTCGGCGAAGACCTTGGCGACCGCCTGCTCGTCCAGCGGGTGCAGCGGCTGGTCCGTGGTGGACAGCAGCGTCTCCGGCGTCACGTCCCGGCCCAGCAGGTGCAGCGCGCCGATCTCCCCGGCCGCCCCGCCGTACCCCCGGTGCAGCCGCCCGCCGATCAGCGCCCCCGCCCCGGGACTCAGCCCCGCCAGCACGAACACGATGTCGTCGCACTCGGTGGCGGTCCCCTTCCAGTGCTCGGCCACCGCCGCCGCGTTCGCGTCGTTCTCCACCAGCACCGGGCACTTGAAGGACCGGCTCAGCCGCTCACCCAGGCCAAGACCCGTCCACCCGGGCAGCGCGGTGCCCAGGCGGACCGTGCCGTCCGCCTCGACGATGCCGGGCGTGGCCGCGCCGACCGCCCGCAGCGAGCCGCGCGCCACACCGGCCCGGCGCAGCAGCTCGGCCACGGCCGTACGCAGCCGCTCCAGCCGCTCGTCGGCCGGCGCGTTCTCGTCCACGTCCTTGGCCTGGGCGCCGATCACCCGGCCGTCCAGGTCGGACAGCAGCGCGGCCACGCGGTGCGGGCCGATCTCCAGGCCCAGCAGGTGCCCCGCCTCCGCCCGGAACCGGAACCGCCGCGCGGGCCGCCCCTGCCGCCGGGCCGTCCCCTCGTCGGCGGCCGCCTCGACGACCAGACCGGTCTCTATCAGCCCCTCGACGACGCCCTCGACGGTCGGCCTGGACAGCCCCGTCACCCGGGTGATCTCGGTCAGCGTCGCGGAGTCCGTCGCACGCAACGCGTGCAGCACCACAGCGGAATTGATCCTCCGCAACAGCGAAGGGTCCCCGCCGGTCAGGCCTGCCAAGGTCCGTCCTCCCAGCTCGTGCGCGTGTGGGCCGGATGGTACTCGGCCCGCCGAACCCCGGCGAGTTCCGGCCCGCCCATCCCGCTCCCCGCGGCGCCCTCAGCCGGGCGCCACGAACCCGGACTCGTACGCCGTGATCACCGCCTGGGTGCGGTCGCGCGCCCCCAGCTTCGCCAGTACGGCGCTCACGTGCGACTTCACCGTCTCCGTGCCGACCACCAGCCGTGCGGCGATCTCCGCGTTCGACAGCCCCCGCGCCATCAGCCGCAGCACCTCGCCCTCCCGCTCGGTCAGCCGGGCGCGCGCCAACTCGGCGCGGGCCGCGCGGTTCCCGCCGCCGTCGCCGTACTCGGCGGCCAGCTGCCGCACCGAGGCGGGGAACAGCAGGGACTCGCCCTCGGCGATCAGCCGCACCGCGTGCACGATCTCGGCCGGCCGGGCCCGCTTGAGCAGGAAGCCGTCGGCGCCCGCGCGCAGCGCCTCGTACACGTACTCGTCGTTCTCGAAGGTCGTCACCACGAGGATCTTCGGCGGGTCGGCCACCGTCCGCAGCAGCGCCCGCGTGGCCTCGATCCCGTCCAGCAGCGGCATCCGGACGTCCATGGCGACCACGTCCGGCCGCACCTGCCGCACCAGCGGGATGACCGCCGCCCCGTCGGCCGCCTCACCGACCACCTCGATGTCCGGCTGCGCCTCCAGCACGGCCCGCAGACCCGCGCGCACCAGGGGTTCGTCGTCGACGAGGAGCACTCTGACCGGCATCCGCCCAGCGTAGATCAGCCGAGCGGCAGCTCGACGCGCACCTGCCAGTCACCGGCGCCGTCCGGCCCCGTGCGGGCCCGCCCGCCCAGCAGCGCGGCCCGCTCCCGGATGCCGCGCAGACCGCTCCCGCGGCCCGGGGAGGCCCTGCCGTCCGGCAGCGGATTGCGCACCTCCAGGGTGAGCTTCCCGTCCGCGACCCCGATACGGACCAGGGCCGGCACCGGACCCGCGTGCCGCAGCACGTTGGTCAGCGCCTCCTGGAGGATGCGGTAGCCCTCACGGGAGACCGGGCCCGGCAGGCTCTCCAGCGGGCCCGTGACCTCGGCGTCCACCTTGGCCCCGGACGCGCGCGCGGACTCCAGGAGCCGGTCGGCGTCCGTGAGCGTCGGCCGGGCGCCCACGGGCCGCTCCGCCTCCCGCAGCACCCCGAGCACCCGCTCCAGGTCCTCCAGGGCCGCCCGGCCCGTCTCCTCGATCGCCGTCAGGGCCCGGTCGGTGAACTCCGGGCTGTTCGCCGCGCGAGCGGCCCCCGCCTGGACGACGGCCACGGTCAGCGCGTGGCCGATGGAGTCGTGCAGCTCGCGGGCGATGCGGGTGCGCTCCAGCAGCTGCTCGGTGCGCTCCTCAAGGGCCGTGAGGCGCTCGGCGGCCGACGGGCCGAGCAGTCGCCGGGCGGCGGCGGTGAGCACCTCGCCGAGGCCGACCACGACCGCGTACAGCACGAGGAGCGCGAGCGGCGCCAGCAGGCCGTACAGCCACTGCGGTTCGCCCGACAGCGCGGGCAGGTCCTCGGTCTCGTGCCCCACCGTGCGCGCGGCCAGGGCGTACGCCACGATCGGCAGCCAGACCGTGAGGAAGGCGGCCACCCCGCCGAGCAGCGTCCTCACCTCCAGCCAGAGCACGGTCCGCCAGCGGTCCCGCCAGGCGGTGGCGGGCAGCGTGGCGAAGTCCGGCTCCGCCTCGTCAGGTGTCAGCAGCAGCCGGGCCTGCATCACCTCGCCCACCCGCACCGCCGGGATCAGACCCACCGGCACCAGCACGAGCAGCGGCACCCACGGCAGCTCCGGTTCGACCCACCACCACACGCTGAGCGCGGCCACCGGCACCCACAGGTGCAGCAGCCGGGTGTACGTCCTCCCGCGTACCAGCGGGCGCAGCAGGCGAACCATCCCGTCATCGTGTCATCCGGCACCGACGGCGCGGCTCCCCCGCACGGGGGAGGCACGGTCCACCGGCGGGGGAGGCCCCCGCGCGGCGCGTCCACCACGCTGGTGCCATGACCAGCATCGACGTCCGCGAACTCACCAAGGAGTACGGCACCCGACGAGCCGTCGACGACCTCTCCTTCACCGTGCGCCCCGGCCGGGTCACCGGCTTCCTCGGCCCCAACGGCGCCGGGAAGTCCACCACCATGCGGCTCGTCCTCGGCCTCGACCGGCCGACCGCCGGGACCGCGACCGTGGGCGGCCGCCCCTACGCCGCCCTGGACGAACCCCTGCGGCTCGTCGGGGCCCTGCTCGACGCGGACTGCGCCCACGGCTCGCGCACCGCACGGGACCACCTGCGCGTCCTCGCGGCGAGCAACCGCCTTCCGGCCCGCCGGGTCGACGAGGTGATGGAGCAGACCGGCATCGCCGCGGTGGCCCGCCGCCGGGTGAAGACGTACTCCCTGGGCATGCGTCAGCGCCTGGGCATCGCCGCCGCGCTGCTGGGCGATCCCGAGGTGGTGATGCTGGACGAGCCCTCCAACGGGCTGGATCCCGAGGGCATCATTTGGATCCGCGAACTGCTGCGCGGGCTCGCCGCCGAGGGGCGCACGGTGCTGGTCTCCAGCCACCTGATGAACGAGACCGCGTCCTTCGTCGACCACCTCGTCGTCCTCGGCCGCGGCCGGCTCCTCGCCGACACCCCGATGCGGGAGTTCATCGACGCGCGCGTGCGACCGCGCGTACGTGTCCGCACCTCGGACGCCGCCGCCCTGCGGACGGCCCTCACCCGGTACGGCCACGAGGCCGTGCAACACGCCGACGGCCACTGGACCGTGCACGACACGAGCGTGGAGGCCGTCGGCCGGGTCCTGTCCGAGGCGGGCGTACCGGTCCTCGAACTCACCGCCGACGAAGGAACCCTGGAAGAGGCCTACCTCGACCTGACGGCCGCCGAGACCGAGTTCACCGCACCAGCACCAGCACCAGCACCCGCGCCGCGCCAGGAGGCCTGACCATGCCGTTCACGCCCGTACTCCGCGCGGAGGCGCTCAAGGTCCGCACCCTGCGCTCCCTGTCCTGCACCCTGGCGGCCGTGTTCGTGGTCGTCACGGCGTTCTCGGCGGCGGCCGGCGGTTCCGACCCGTCCGACCCGGACTTCGACCCGCTGTTCACGGCCCTGTCCGGCATCTGGCCCGGCCAGATCGCGGCGATCGCCTACGGGGCCCTGACGGTGTCGTCCGAGTACCACGGCAACGGAATCCGGCTCTCCCTGGCCGCCGTTCCGCAGCGCGGCCGGTGGTTCGCGGCGAAGCTCACGGTCGTCGCCGTACCGGTCCTGCTGGTCGGGCTCGGCACCGGGCTCGCGGCACTGCTGACGGCGCGCGCCGTGCTCGGCACCGCGGCGGACGGGCTCGGCACGGGCGAACAGGTCCGCGGCGTCGTGGGCTGCGGGGTCTACCTCATGCTCATGGCCCTGTTCGCGGCCGGACTCACCGCCCTCTTCCGCAGCGGAGTGGCCACCCTTTCCACCCTGATCCCGTTCATCCTCGTCGTCTCCTTCGTGATCGGGGACGCGGCGGGCGCCGCCGCCGACTTCCTGCCGGACCAGGCCGGTCAGATCGTCCTGTACCAGACGCACGAGGGGACCCTGGGGCCCTGGACGGGGCTCGCGGTGACCGCGCTGTGGGCGGCGGCGGCACTCCTCGCCGGATTCTGGCGGCTGCGCCGCCGGGACGCCTGACCACGGACGGCCGGCGGGGCGGCTGACGCCCCGCCAATTGTCAGTGGCGGCGGGTTTACTGGAGGCATGGACATCGCGCGGCACCTCGCCCTCGTCGACGAGCTGTGCTTCCGGCCCTTCCCGGCGGAGCACGGCCCGTCGGGCGGGGGCACCGCGGCCCCCGGGTACTTCACGGCGGTGCTGGAGAGCAGCCGCGGCCTGCGCGGACGCGACCCGGGCGAGCGGGCGGCGACGGTCGAGCAGTACGAGAAGGACCGGGACGCCCTCTACGAACGGCTCGCCACGCGCTGGGGGCCGACGGACCCCTACAACCTGCAGACGGTCCTGCTGCGTACCGAGCGCGAGGAGATACCCGAGCCGTGGGCCGGGCTGAGCGCCGGCGCGCGGGTGGCGTGCCTCTGGGAGGCCGAGGGCACCGGCCGCTGGGTCGCGGTGGCCGTCGCCGACCGCGACGAGGCGGACGAGGTGCGGCTGCTGGCGGTGGTCACGCAGGAGGCCCCACCGTGACCGCGGCCCACGCCCAGGCCCGCGCCCCCGCCCCGTGCGCGTCCGTTTCGTGATCGTCCATTTCGTGCGCCGCCTCCCGCAGCCGGGCGTACTCCCGCGCCATCGTCTGCGCCGTCCAGTGCGCGTTGAGCCCGCTGGGGTTGGGCAGCACCCACACGCGCGTACTTCCGAACGTCCGCTCCTGCGGCCCCACCCGGGCCTTCGGCTCGTCGAACGCCGCCCGGTACGCGGTGACACCCACCACCGCCAGCCAACCGGGCCGCAGCCGCGCCACCTTCCGTGCCAGCAGCCGGCCGCCCTCCCGGTACTCCTCGGCGGTCAGCTCGTCCGCCCGCGCGCTGGCCCGCGCCACGACGTTCGTGATGCCGAGCCCGTACGACGGCAACTCGTCCTGTTCGGACGGCTTCAGCAGTCGGGGCGTGAACCCGGACAGATGCAGGACCGGCCAGAAGCGGTTGCCGGGGCGGGCGAAGTGGTGGCCGGTCACCGCCGTCATCAGGCCGGGGTTGATGCCGCAGAACAGCACGCGGAGGCCGTCCGCGACGACGTCCGGTACGAGACGGTCGCGGGCGGCCTCCAGCTCGGCCCGGGTGAAGCGGGTCAGAGGATCGCTCCGGGGGTGTAACCGGCGGCCTGGGGGTGCCGCTTGACGATGTCCTCGATCCGGCCGACGACGACACCGACCTGGTCGGCCGCGGCGCCGGTGAAGGAGAGCTTGTCGGCCATCAGCGCGTCCAGGGCGGCACGGTCCAGCGGGATGCGGTCGTCGGCGGCCAGCTTGTCGAGGAGCTCGTTGCGCTCGGCGCCCTGCTCGCGCATGGCCAGCGCGGAGGCGACCGCGTTCTCCTTGATCGCCTCGTGCGCGACCTCGCGGCCCACACCGCCCCGCACCGCGCCCATCAGCACCTTGGTGGTGGCCAGGAACGGCAGGTAGCGGTCCAGCTCCCGGGCCACGACGGCCGGGAAGGCGCCGAACTCGTCGAGCACGGTCAGGAAGGTCTCCAGGAGCCCGTCGAGGGCGAAGAAGGCGTCGGGGAGCGCCACCCGGCGCACCACCGAGCAGGACACGTCGCCCTCGTTCCACTGGTCGCCCGCCAGCTCGCCGGTCATCGAGGCGTAGCCGCGCAGGATCACCGTCAGGCCGTTGACGCGCTCGCAGGAACGGGTGTTCATCTTGTGCGGCATCGCGGACGAGCCGACCTGGCCGGGCTTGAAGCCCTCGGTGACCAGCTCGTGCCCGGCCATCAGCCGGATCGTCTTGGCCAGCGAGGACGGCGCGGCGGCGAGCTGCACCAGCGCGGTGACGACCTCGTAGTCCAGGGAGCGCGGGTAGACCTGGCCGACCGAGGTGAACGCCTGCGAGAAGCCGAGGTGCCCGGCGATCCGCTGCTCCAGGTCCGCCAGCTTGCCCGCGTCACCGCCGAGCAGGTCCAGCATGTCCTGGGCGGTGCCGACCGGGCCCTTGATGCCGCGCAGCGGGTAGCGGCCGAGCAGCTCCTCCACCCGGCCGTACGCCACGAGCAGCTCGTCGGCGGCGGTGGCGAACCGCTTGCCCAGCGTCGTCGCCTGCGCCGCCACGTTGTGCGAGCGGCCGGCCATGACCAGCTCGGCGTACTCGCCGGCCAGCTTGCCGAGGCGGGCCAGGACGGCCACGGAACGGTCCCGGACCAGCTCCAGCGAGAGCCGGATCTGGAGCTGCTCGACGTTCTCCGTCAGGTCGCGGGAGGTCATGCCCTTGTGGACGTGCTCGTGCCCGGCGAGGTCGTTGAACTCCTCGATCCGCGCCTTCACGTCGTGCCGCGTGGCCTTCTCGCGCTCGGCGATCGAGGCCAGGTCGACCTGGTCGAGGACGCGCTCGTAGTCGGCGATCGCGGCGTCGGGCACCTCGATGCCCAGGTCCTTCTGGGCCCGCAGCACGGCGAGCCAGAGCTGCCGCTCGAGCTTCACCTTGTGCTCGGGCGACCAGAGGGTGGCGAGCTGGGCGGAGGCGTAGCGTCCGGCGAGGACGTTCGGGATGCGGGGCTTGGCGGGAGCGGAAGTCACGTGGACGGATTCTACTGGCGATTCGTGCAGGTCGGCGCCGCGGGGCCGTTCGTCGGAACCTACGAAGGGTGGTCGGAACCTACGAACGGCCGGAACCCGCGAAGGTCCCTGCGGCGCCGGGGATCACCGCGCGGGGTCCTCGTAGGGCAGCAGGTCCGGGCGCTTGGGCGGCATGCCGTCCCCGGACGAGCGGCCGGTCAGCCTGCGGCCTATCCAGGGCAGCAGATACTGCCGGGCGAACCGGACGTCGGCGGTCCTGCGCGTCACCCACCCCGGCGGCGGCGTCGGCGGGATCGGCGCGTGCCACTCGGGGTCCTCGGGCTCGTGGCCGAGCGACTGCCACACCGCCTCCGCGACCCGGCGGTGGCCCTCGGCGGTCAGGTGCAGCCGGTCCACGTCCCACATCCGCGGGTCGGCCAGCGACTGGGCCCCGTACAGGTCGACGACCACGGCGCCGTGCCGTCCGGCCAGGTCGTCGATCACGGCGAACAGGGCCTCCATGCGGGGCCGGAAGCGCTCCAGCACCGGACCCTGCCGGCCGGGGCTGCGCATCAGCACCAGCTGCTCGCAGTGCGGGGCGAGCCGCTCCACGGCCTGGGTCAGCAGGTCCCGCACCCGGGCCATGTCGCACTGGGGCCGCAGCGTGTCGTTGAGCCCGCCGACCAGCGTGATCACGTCGGCTCCCATAGCGGCGGCCACGTCCACCTGCTCGTCGACGATCTGTCCGATCAGCTTCCCGCGCACCGCCAGGTTGGCGTACCGGAAGCCGGGGGAGCGGGCCGCCATCCGGGTGGCGAGGAGGTCGGCCCAGCCACGGTAGGAGCCGTCGGGCAGCAGGTCCGACATGCCCTCGGTGAAGGAGTCGCCGACGGCGACGAGACTGGTGTACGCGGGGTTCGTCTGCATGGCGACGGAAATGGTATCCCCTGCACATACCCGCCGGTCGGTCGCCCTCCGCGGCATCGCCCCAGAGGGCCGGCGGGCCCTCGGGCCCCGCCGGACGCCGGGCTCACGTCCGTTGCCCGAACAGCTCCCGCAGGACGTCCTCCATGGTCACCAGGCCCGCCAGCCGCCCGTCGGAGCCGAGCACCGCCGCCAGGTGCGTACGGCTGCGCCGCATGGCGGTGAGCACGTCGTCCAGCGGGGTGCGCTCGCGCACCCGGGCGATGGGGCGCATGTCCCGCAGCCGGAACGGCAGGTCCCGCGGCGAGGCGTCCAGGGCGTCCTTCACGTGCAGGTAGCCGACGATCCGCCGCCCGTCGTCCACCACCGGGAAACGGGAGAACCCCGACCGCGCCGACAGCCGCTCCAACTGCTCCGGGGTGATGCCCACGCGCGCGTGGACGACGCGCTCCAGCGGCAGCACCACGTCCCGCACCGGCCGGCGGCCCAGCTCCAGGGCGTCGTGCAGCCGCTCCCGTGCCCGGTCGTCGATCAGCCCGGCCTCGCCCGCGTCCTTGACGATCTCCGCCAGCTCCGCGTCCGTGAAGGTCGCCGCCACCTCGTCCTTGGCCTCGACCCTGAGCAGTTTGAGCAGCCCGTTCGCCAAGGCGTTGACCGTGAAGATCACCGGGCGCAGTGCCCGGGACAGCGCCACCAGCGGCGGCCCGAGGATCAGCGCGCTGCGCACCGGCTCGGCCAGCGAGATGTTCTTCGGGACCATCTCGCCGAGCAGCATGTGCAGATACGTCGCCAGCGCCAGGGCGAGCACGAACGACACCGCGTGCCCGGCGCCCGACGGCACGCCCACCGCGTGGAACACCGGCTCCAGCAGGTGCGCGATCGCCGGTTCCGCGACGATGCCGAGGACCAGCGTGCACAGCGTGATGCCGAGCTGCGCCGCCGCCATCAGGGCCGACACGTGCTCGAGCCCCCACAGCACGCGCTTCGCGCGGGTGTCGCCCTCCTCGGCGTACGGCTCCACCTGGCTGCGGCGCACGGAGATCAGCGCGAACTCGGCGCCCACGAAGAACGCGTTGACGACCAGGGTCGCCAGACCGATCAGCAGCTGTACGGCGGTCACCGGCCGGTCTCCCCTTCGTTCCCCCCGCCGCCCGGGCCGGGCTCGGCGGCGTCGGTTCCGTCGGCCCTGTTGTCTGCGTCGTCAAGGGGGGCGTGCATCAGCACCCGGGCGGCCCTGCGCCCCGTGGCGTCCACGACGTCCAGCCGCCAGCCGGCGACATCGAGGCTGTCGCCGACGGCGGGAATGTGCCCGAGACCGGCCGCCACCAGCCCCGCGACCGTCTCGTACGGGCCCTCGGGCACGCGCAGGCCCAGTCGCTCCAGCCGGTCCACGCGCGCGGAGCCGTCGGCCCAGTACAGCGCGTGCCCCGCTTCGTCCGTGCCGGCCGGATCGAGGTCGGGCGTCTCGTGCGGATCGTGCTCGTCCCGCACCTGGCCGACCACCTCCTCGACGATGTCCTCCAGCGTGGCCACTCCGGCCGTACCGCCGTACTCGTCGATCACCACGGCCATCGTGCGCCGCCCGGAGAGCCGGTCCAGGAGCCGGTCCACGGTCAGTGACTCGGGGACCAGCAGCGGCTCGCGCATCAGGTCGGCGACCGGCATCCCGGGCCGCCGCTCGGCCGGCACCGCCAGGACGTCCTTGACGTGCGCCGTCCCGACCACGGCGTCGAGGCTGTCCTGGTAGACCGGGAACCTGGACAAGCCGGTCGCCCGCGTCGCGTTCGCCACGTCCTCGCACGTCGCCCGGACGTCGAGGGCCACGACCTGGACGCGCGGGGTCATCACCTGCTGCGCCGTCAGGTCGGCCAGGTTCAGGGTGCGCACGAACAACTCGGCGGTGTCGGCCTCCAGCGCGCCCTCCTTCGCCGAGTGCCGGGCGAGCGCCGCCAGCTCCTGCGGGCCGCGCGCGGACGCCAGTTCCTCGGCGGGCTCCACGCCGAACCGGCGCACGATCCGGTTGGCGGTGTTGTTCAGATGGGTGATGAAAGGGCGGAAGACCGCGCTGAACCAGCGTTGCGGCCCGCCCACCCGCTTGGCCACGGCCAGCGGCGAGGAGATCGCCCAGTTCTTCGGCACCAGCTCCCCGACGATCATCAGGAAGACCGTCGACAGGGCGGTGCCCAGCACCAGCGCCAGCGAGGACGCCGCCGAACGCGACACCCCGAGGTCCTCCAGCGGCCCCGCGATCAGCGCCGCGACCGACGGCTCGGCGAGCATGCCGACCACCAGGTTGGTCACCGTGATGCCGAGCTGGGCGCCGGAGAGCTGGAAGGTCAGGTTCCGTACGCCCTTGAGGGCGCTCGCCGCGCCCCGCTCGCCCCGCGCCGCGGCGCGCTCCAGTTCGCCGCGTTCGACGGTGGTCAGCGAGAACTCGGCCGCGACGAAGGCACCGCACGCGAGTGAGAGCAGGATCGCCACCAGCAGCAGGAGCACTTCGGTCATCGGGTCACCTCGGATCCATGATCGGCCAGGACCAGGAGCTTCGCCCGATGTTCAAGCCTTCAACCTTTCGCCTCGCGGCCGCTCAGTCGGTGAGCTGCTTCACCCAGCGCCGCCACTGCTCCTGCGGCTCGTACCCGGCGGCCCGCCAGGCATGCTGGGCCCGCTCGTTGCGGACCAGCACCATCGCGTCGCCGCGGCGCCCGCCGAGCCGGACGAAGCGCTCGTCGGCAGCCGTGAGCAGGGCCGAGCCGATGCCACGGCGCCGGTGGTCCGGGTGCACCGCCAGCCGGTACAGATGACAGCGCCAGCCGTCGAAGCCCGCGATCACCGTGCCCACCAGCTCCCCCTCGCGCTCGGCCAGGAGCAGTGCCTCGGGGTCGCGCGCCACCAGGCGCTCCACGCCGTCCCGGTCGTCGCTGATGCTCGTCCCCTCGGCGGCCGTCATCCAGAAGGCCAGCACGGCGTCCAGGTCGTCGGGCACGGCGGGCCGTATGCGCAGATCGTTCATGCCGCGATCCCAGCACGCGCCCCGGATCACCGTGCGGCGATTCCGGCATGCGGACGGACCGGCGTGGCGGGCGTGGCGGGTTCAGTCCTCGCGCAGTGCCCGCAGCACCGGGGCGAAAGCCTCCATGTACGGCTCCAGCACGGTCAGGTAGGTGAAGCCGTACCGTTCGCGCTGTGCTCGTACCTGTGCGGTGATCTGCTCCATGGTCCCGGCCAGGAAGATGGGCAGCTCCAGCGCCTGGCCGGGGGTGAGGTGGGGCATGTGCTCCAGGTAGGGGCGGACGGCGGCCGCACGGTCCTCGGTGACGACGACCATCTGGATGAGCAGGTTCAGCTCCGCGGGTTCCTCGCGGCCGGCCGCCAGCTCCCGGTAGCGGGCGACGCGCTCGTCGAGCTGCTCGGCCGTGATGGGCGCCAGCCGTCCCGTCGCACTGCCCCGCGCGGTCTGTCCGCCGGTGAACGCGGCGATGTCGCCGTGCCGGGCGGTCAGCTCCAGCATCCGGTCGCCGTTCGCGCCGATCAGTAGCGGCACCCCGGGCCGCTGCACTGGCCGGGGCAGGTACGCGTCGTCGCTCAGCAGCCGCTCCAGCTCCTCGACGGTGCGCCGCAGGTGGTCCACCCGCTCGCCCGGGGAGCCGAAGGCCAGGCCCGCGGTGTCGTGCTCCGCGCGTACGTAGCCGGTGCCGAGCCCCAGCTCCAGGCGCCCGCCCGTCAGGGCGTCCGTCGTCGCCACCTCCCGGGCCAGCAGCGCCGGGTTCCAGAAGCCCGCGTTGAGCACGAACGTGCCCAGCCGGGGCCGCTCGGTGGCCCGGGCCGCGGCGACCAGGGCCGGGAACGGCGCCGGCATGCCGAGGTGGTCCGGCACCAGGATCACGTCGTACCCGAGTTCCTCGGCCCGCCGGCACTTGGCGTCCCACTCGGCTGCCGGGGCGGCGTTCATCAGGTTGACGCCGAAGCGGAACGGACGCGGCATGAACTCTCCTCACACACGGGGGACTTGCGGTACCCACGGGGGACCTGCGATCACAGGGAGTCAATCACTCCCGCACCCCGGGCGGGAAGACGACCTCCCGGCCTTGCAGCTGCTAGCGCTTCGGCGCTAGCTTCGAGGTATGGCGAAGACCCAGAAGGCCCAGCTGAACGTGCGGGTGGACGAGGGCACCGCCCGGGCGGCCCGCGAGAAGGCCGTGGCCCGGGGGATGAGCGTCAACCGCTACATCGAGGAACTGGTCCGGCAGGACACCGGCGAGGCCGGCCACACCTTCGTGGAGGCCGCCGCCGACTTCATGCGGCAGTACGAGAAGGTGTTCGCCGAGGAGGCCGGCGAGGGCCGTCACTGAGCCCTCGCACGCGTCCCGGATGAACGACCTCACCATCGATCTCGCCTGGCTGCTGATGCTCGCCGAACAGCGCACTCCCGGTGACCCCCGGGTCACCGACTGGGGAGCGCTCGTCGCGGCCGTCGCCCGGCACCGCGCCGAGATATTCGACACGCCCGTCTACGACACCCCGCACGCCCGTGCCGCCGCGCTGCTCCAGCTGCTGATCCACGTCCCGGCGCTGGAGCGCTCCAACGCCCTGTTCGCCTCCGCGGTCGCCTACGCCTACCTGGTCGCGAGCGGGGTCGGGATCGCCACCACGCCGGAGCGGGTGCGGGATCTCGCGCTGCTCGTGAAGAAGGGCGGGGCGTCGGTCGAGGAAATCGCGCAGGAGCTGCGCCGCTGGAGCTCGTGACGGCGCCGCGGTTCAGGACGGCCGCCAGGCGGTGCCCAGGACGCAGTAGGAACTCGGCAGGGCCGGCCCGTTCTCCGGCATCATCACCCGCCGGTACGGTCCGAGCGCGAACCCCGCGTCCCGCAGTGCGGCCACCGGCTCGCGGGACAGGTGGCAGCCGCCGGACAGGGGAGGCCACAGCGTCCGGTCCAGCGCGCGCTGGGTGAAGGTCATCACCCGCCCGCCGCCCCGGCCGTGCTCGAAGAACCGCACCTGTCCGCCGGGGCGCAGCACCCGCCGCAGTTCCGCGAGGGCCCGCGGCACGTCCCGGACGCTGCACAGCACCAGCGAGACCACGGCCGCGTCGAAGGCCTCGCTCTTGACCGGCAGGGCCTCCGCCGCGCCCGGCGCCACGTCGACCGGCACCTGGGCGCGGAGCGCCGCCTCCACCGCCAACTGCCGCAGCACGCGCTCCGGTTCGATGGCGACGACCTCGGAGACGGTGCCCGGGTAGTGCGAGAAGTTCAGCCCGTTGCCCGCGCCGACCTCGATCACCCGGCCCGACAGCCCGGTGAGCAGCCGTTCGCGCACGTGCGCCATGCCCATCCGGGTCTCGGCGCCCACACTGATCCGGGCGTAGTAGCGGGCGAACAACGGATGGTGCACGGCGTCCCGCGGCACCCCGCGGGCCCGAACGGATCGCAGCGGCATGGGACCTCCCTCACGAGGCGGCGCCTTACCGCGATTGTCCCCCGCCCGGCCCCCGCGCACCCACCGCGCGAGCGACTCTCTGTCAGCACGCCCACCGAGAGCGAGACGCCTCCCCGCCCGGGCCGCCCGCCCCGGACCGCCGGTCGGAGGCGGTGCCCGGCATGGAACACCTCCGAGCCCCCTTACCCGAGCGCCGCCGCACGGGCCCTGCGGCGTGCCGCTCGCGGCGGGATCCGGGACTGTCCCGGTCGGGGGACTGCCCCGAGCGAGACCCGTCCCCGCCCCGGGCCGCCGGCCGCCGGTGACGTGTCGGCGAGTGGCTCGGGCCTGAACGCTGCCACGGTGCCGGCAGGACGCGGTGCCGGGCGCGGAACGCGTCCGAGCCCCCGTACCCGAGCGCCGCCGCACGGGCCCTGCGGCGTGGTCCTTGCGGCGGGATCCGGGACTGTCCCGGTCGGGGGACTGCCCCGAGCGAGACCCGTCCCCGTCCCGGGCCGCCGGCCGCCGGTGACGTGTCGGCGGGTGGCTCGGGCCCGAATGCTGCCACGGCGCCGGCAGGACGCGGTGCCGGGCGTGGAACGCGTCCGAGCCCCGCACCCAAGCGCCGCACGGGATCCTGCGGCGTGCGCCCCGTGTCGGCGGGTGGGGTCCGGACCCGCGCGTTGTCGTGCCGTCGGTCACCGGCCGTGTGCGGTCGCGAAGGTGTCCGCGTCCCAGGTGCCGTCCAGCGAGGGCGCCAGCCAGTCGGGTGCCGCCGACCGGAAGCCGGCCGGGGTGAGGGATCCCGCCCCGGCCGGGACCGCGCCCAGGAGGGGGGCGCCGGACACGTCCGGGAGGTCCGCGAGGTTGCAGCGGGCGGCGAGGTCCGGGGCTCCGGGCCAGCTGCCGATCAGCAGCCCGGGCAGCTCCAGCCCCCGGGTACGCAGCTCGCGCGCCGTCAGCTCCGTGGTGTTCAGCGTGCCAAGGCCCGCCGACGTCACCAGCAGCACCGGTGCGCCCAGCAGACCGGCGACGTCCGCCAGCGTCCCGCCCTCCGCGTCGAAGCGTACGAGCAGTCCGCCCGCGCCCTCGACCAGCACCAGATCGTGCTCCGTGGCGAGTTTGGCCGCGGCCTCAGCCACCTCCCCCGGGCGCACCGGTGCCCGTCCGGCCCGGCGTGCGGCCGTGCCCGGCGCCAACGGCTCCGGGAACCGGGCCACTTCGGCCACCGTCGCGTTCCCGGCCAGGCGGGCCACTTCCTGGGCGTCCCCGGCCTCGTCCGGCCCGACGCCGGTCTGCGCCGCCTTGAGCACGGCCACCGTCCGGCCGCCCGCCAGGGCCGCCGCGGCCACCGCGGCGGTCACGACCGTCTTGCCGACCTCCGTGCCCGTGCCCGTGATCACCAGTACCGGCATGTCATCCCTCCCGTGCCGCCGCGCAGACCGCGCGGGCGATGCGTGCCACGTCCGCGTCGCCCGTGACGTACGGCGGCATGGTGTAGATCAGGTCGCGGAACGGGCGCAGCCACACGCCCTCGCGCACGGCCGCCCTCGTCGCCGCCCGCATGTCGACGGCGTGGTCGAGCTGCACCACCCCGATCGCGCCGAGCACCCGCACATCGCGCACGCCCGGCAGCTCGGCGGCGGGCGCGAGTCCCTCGCCGAGGCCCGTCTCGATCCGCTTGACCTCGGCGAGCCAGTCCTGGCCGAGCAGCAGCCCGATCGACGCGCACGCCACGGCCGCGGCCAGCGGATTGCCCATGAACGTCGGCCCGTGGGCCAGCACCGGTACCTCGCCCCGCGAGATGCCCTCGGCCACTCGCGAGGTGCACAGCGTGGCCGCCATCGTGAGGTATCCGCCGGTCAGCGCCTTGCCCACGCACATCACGTCCGGCGTCACCGCCGCGTGCTCCGCCGCGAACAGGGCGCCCGTGCGGCCGAAGCCGGTCGCGATCTCGTCGAAGACCAGCAGGACGTCGTGCGCGTCGCACGCCTCGCGCAGCACCCGCAGGTACGCGGGGGAGTGGAACCGCATCCCGCCCGCGCCCTGCACCACCGGCTCCACGATCACCGCGGCCAGTTCGCCGGCGTGCCGCTCGATCAGCGACCGCAGGTGGTCGGCGTACGTCTCCTCGTACTCCGCCGGCGGCGCGTCCGCGAAGACCTGGCGCGGCAGGACACCGGACCACAGCTCGTGCATGCCGCCCTCGGGGTCGCACACCGACATGGGCTGCCAGGTGTCGCCGTGGTAGCCGCCGCGCCAGGTGAGCAGGCGTTGCTTGCCTGGGCGGCCGAGCGAGCGCCAGTACTGCAGGCACATCTTCACGGCGACCTCGACCGACACCGAGCCGGAGTCGGCGAGGAACACGTGCTCCAGGCCCTCGGGGGACATGTCGACAAGGAGCTTCGCCAGCCGTACGGCGGGCTCGTGGGTGAGCCCGCCGAACATCACGTGGCTCATCCGCTCCAGTTGCTCGCGGGCGGCCGCGTTCAGCACCGGGTGGTTGTAGCCGTGGATCGCCGACCACCAGGAGGACATCCCGTCGACGAGTTCCCCGGAGCCGTCGGCCGGCCGCAGCCGGACCCCGCTCGCCGACTCCACGACCAGCGGGTCCTGCCGGCCGGGCATGGGCCCGTAGGGGTGCCAGACGTGCCGCCGGTCCAGGTCCAGCAGCTCTGCGACGTTCAGCGCGGGCTCAGGCATTGGGCGCGAGGTCCGTCCCGGCGCCGCGGCGGCGTACCGCCACCAGGTCCGTGCGGGGCTCCTCGGCGGGGCGCGGCGTCGTGGACGCGGGCGCGGGGGCGCACACTCCACCACCGGCGTGCGAACCGCACCCCGCGTCGCCATCGGCGCCCGCGTGCGAGCCGCAGCCGCCGCCACCCTCGTGCGAGCCGCAGCCCCCGCCCCGCACCGAGGCGCGGTGCTCCGGCAGCGTGACCTCGCCGGCGCCCTCCACCTCGAAGCCGGCGTCCGCGATCATCTCCAGGTCGGTGTGGCCCGCCTGGCCCTCGCTGGTGAGGTAGTCGCCGAGGAAGATCGAGTTGGCCAGGTGCAGCGCGAGCGGCTGCATCGTGCGCAGATGGACCTCGCGCCCGCCGGCGATGCGCACCTCGACGTCCGGGCAGACGAACCGCGTCATCGCCAGGATGCGCAGGCACCGCTGCGGGGTGAGGTGCCACTCCTTGGCCAGCGGCGTGCCCTCCATCGGGATCAGGAAGTTGACCGGCACCGAGTCCGGGTCCAGCTCGCGCAGCGAGAAGACCACGTCGACCAGGTCCTCGTCGCTCTCGCCCATGCCCGCGATGAGCCCCGAGCAGGCGGACAGCCCGGCCGCGTGCGCCTTGTTCACGGTGTCCACCCGGTCGGCGTACGTGTGCGTGGTGGTGATGTCGCCGTACGTCGACTCGGAGGTGTTGAGGTTGTGGTTGTAGGCGTCCGCCCCGGCCTCCCGCAGCCGCTCCGCCTGGCCGTCGGAGAGCAGCCCGAGACAGGCGCAGACCTCCACGGACTCGTTCTGCTCCTTGATGGCCTTGATGGTGTCCGAGACGCGGTCCACGTCCCGGTCGGTCGGACCGCGTCCGCTGGCCACCAGGCACACGCGCTTGGCGCCCCCGGACACTCCGGCCGCGGCGGCCGCCGAGGCCTGGTCGGGCTTGAGCCAGGTGTACTTGAGAATCTCCGCCTTGGAGCCCAGCCGCTGCGAGCAGTAGGAGCAGTCCTCGGGGCACAGGCCCGACTTGAGGTTGACGAGATAGTTGAGTTTCACCCGTCGGCCGAACCAGTGACGGCGCACCTTTCCGGCCGCGGTCACCACGTCGAGCAGGTCGTCGTCGGAAGTGGCGAGGACGGCGAGCGCCTCCTCGCGGGTCGGCGACTCGCGCCGAAGCCCCTTGTCCACCAGCGTGTTCAGCAGGTCCATGAGAGCCGATCCTGTCCTAAGGGGCCGTCCGCGGCCAAGGAGACTTTGCACAACACTGACAGATCGACGTGTGGGTATTGCCACACCTCGCGGGGGTGGCCGGACCGCTAATGTCTGTTCACTGCCTACAAAACCCCGGAGGACCGTCCCATGGCGTTCGGCTGGATCGAGGAGCAGGACCGGGCGCGCCGCGAGGCCGGACTCGTACGGGTGCTGCGCCCCCGCCCGGCGGCGTCGCCGCTGCTGGACCTGGCGAGCAACGACTACCTGGGACTGGCCCGGCACCCGGAGGTCGTCGAGGGTGCGGCCGCGGCCGCGCGGACCTGGGGCGGCGGCGCCACCGGCTCGCGGCTGGTGACCGGCACGACCGCGCTGCACGCCGAACTCGAGCGCGAACTGGCCGACTTCTGCGGGTTCGAGGCCGCGCTCGTCTTCTCCTCCGGCTACGCGGCCAACCTCGCCGCGGTCACCGCGCTGGCACCGCACGGCAGCCACGTCGTCTCCGACGCGGGCAACCACGCCTCACTGATCGACGGTTGCCGGCTCGCCCGCGGCACCACCCAGGTCGTGGAGCACGCCGATCCGGACGCCGTGCGCAAGGCACTGGCGACGCACGACGGACCCGCCGTGGCCGTCTCCGACACGGTCTTCTCGGTCGACGGCGACGCCGCGCCCCTGGCCGCACTGGCCGACGCGTGCCGGGCGTACGGGGCCGGGCTGATCGTCGACGACGCCCACGGTCTCGGCGTCCTCGGTGACGGCGGCCGGGGCGCCCCGCAGGGCGCGGGCCTCGCGGGCCGCGACGACGTCGTCGTGACCGTCACGCTGTCCAAGTCGCTCGGCGCCCAGGGCGGCGCCGTGCTGGGCCCCGCCCGGGTCGTCGACCACCTGGTCAACGCGGCCCGCACATTCATCTTCGACACGGGACTCGCCCCCGCCGCCGCCGGGGCGGCCCTCGCCGCGCTCAGGCTGCTCGTCCGCGAGCCGGAGCGTGCGGCGCGGGCCCGTGCCGTCGCCGCCGAACTGCACGAACGCCTGACCGCCGCGGGTCTGGACGCGGTACGTCCGGACGCCGCGGTCGTCTCGGTGCGCGCACCCTCCCCGGAGGAGGCCGTGCGATGGGCGGCCGACTGCCGAGCGGCCGGCCTGTCCGTGGGCTGCTTCCGCCCTCCCTCCGTGCCCGACGGCATCTCACGGCTCAGGCTGACCGCTCGCGGGGACCTCTCCGGGGATCAGATCGAACGCGCTGTACGGGTGATCGGCGAAACGCGGCCATGAGTCGGCGGGACACGGCCGTGCGTCGTCCGGTGTCCGGCGCGGTCAGCCGCGGCCGACGCCGGCGGTGAACGCCGTCCAGCTCCCGGGGGAGAAGAGCAGGGCGGGTCCGGCCGGGTCCTTGGAGTCGCGCACGGCGAGCAGTCCGGCGCCGGGGCCGGCCGACGGACGGGCCGTCTCCACACAGTTGTTCGCTCCGGTGCTGTAGCTGCTGCGCAGCCACCGGGTGCCGGTCATATCCGTGCTGACAGGGATGTTCCGGGGAAGTTCGGACATGGAGCCTGACATGGTGCCTCCTTACGCGCCTGCCGCGGTCGCGGCGATGAAGTCCAACGAGTCCTCGGGCGAAAGGGCATGGATCAGAAGGGCGTTGAAGGCCTCGGTATAGGCCTCTAGGTCTTCTTTCCGTTCGAGGTGCAGGCTACTCGTCAAGTGGTCGAGAACAACCACGTCCAGATCAGAAGTGCTCGAAAATGAGAAGATTACGAAAGGGCCGGTGACACCGATGTGCGCCCCGGCGGCAAACGGCAGGACCTGGAGCCGGACATGGGGGAGCTGCGCCGCCTCGACCAGCCTGGCCAGCTGACGGGACATCACCCCGGGGCCGCCCACCACCCGGCGCAGCACCGCCTCGTCCAGGACCGCGCTCAGCTCCAGCGGCGGCTCGCCCCGCAGCACGTCCTGCCGGGCCAGCCGGACCTCCACCAGCGTGTCCAGCCGTTCCGCCGGCATCCCGTCCACGGCGGCGCGCGTCACCGCGCGGGCGTACTCGGGCGTCTGGAGCAGGCCGGGCACCACCGTGGTCTCCAGCGTGCGCATCGCGGCGGCCTGCGACTCCAGGCTGATGAAGTCGCGGTAGGTCGGGGGCAGCACCCCGCGGTACGCGTGCCACCAGTGGTTGCGTCCCCCCGCGTCCTCGGAGCGCGCCAGCATCACCAGCAGCCCCCGCAGCTGCTCGTCGGCCACGCCGTAGGCGTCCAGCAGTAACCGCACGTCGGCCGGTTTCGCCCCGCTCGTCCCGGTCTCGATCCGGCTGACCTTCGACTGGTGCCAGCCCACCAGCCGGGCCGCCTCCCCGCTGGTGATGCCCGCCGACGTGCGCAGGGCGCGCAGTTCCGCGCCCAGCTTCCGGCGGCGCACCACGGGACCGTGCTGCATGGGACAACTCCCTTACTCCTTATGAGTCGCCCAAATACGCTCTGCCGTCGCAGAGTTCACCGCTTCGAGCGACAGATATATGCATATCTTGGTGGATCGCCGCCCTTCACAGGTCCGGTGATGGCAGTCTGGCGGCGAAGCACCAGTCCGGGACCGTACTCGAACCGTCCGCTCCGTGTCGGGCCGCGGTCCCGTGAGAAAGGGACGACGTCGCCATGGCAGACCATCTGGAAGCATCCGTCACTCTGCCGAGCGATCCCGCCTCGGTGGCCGCCGCGCGGACCTACGTGGTCGGCACCCTGGCGGAATGGGGCCTGCCGGGCGACGCCGACCTGGCGGACACGGTGCGGCTCATCGTCTCCGAACTGGCGACCAACGCGGTCCAGCACACCTTCGGGCAGTCGCCCACCTTCACGGTGGACCTCGTCCTCGACCGCGACGAGCGGCTGCGCCTCGGCGTCACCGACAGCCACCCGCGCTTCCCCAAGCGCCTGCCCGCCGCCGTCCAGCAGGACAACGGCCGGGGGATGGTGATCATTCGCTGGCTGACCGCCGAGTGCGGCGGCAAGCTGAGGGTCAGGCCCACCCGCGAGGGCGGCAAGACCGTCTCCATCGAACTGCCCTGGACGCCGCCGCGCGCACCGGCCGCGCCCGCGGGGGTGACGGCGGAACAGAACGCCGTCACCCCCGCGGGCGGGCTACTTGACCCGGCCGTACCAGACGCTTGAGGTCCAGATCTTCTCCAGGCGCACCACGGCCCCGGTCTTCGGCGCGTGCCAGATCCGGCCCTTCCCGGCGTAGATGCCGACGTGGTAGACGCTGCTGCCGGAGTGGAAGAACACCAGGTCACCGGCCTTGCGGTGCCTCACGGAGACACGCCTGGTCTTGTTGTACTGCTGGGCCGCGGTGCGGGGCAGCTTCTTGCCGGCCTTCTTGAACGAGTACAGCGTCAGGCCGGAACAGTCGAACCGGTGCGGGCCGGCGGCACCCCAGCGGTACGGGGCGCCCTTCTTGGAGGCCGCGACCTTGAGGGCTTTCGTCGCATGACTCGCCGCGGCCGCCTCGGCGGCGACACCGGGGACCACGACGGAGCCGCCCACGGCGGCGAGGGTGAGAGCCGAGGCCGTACCGGCACGGGCCATCAGCGACGGGACACGATTGAGCGCGGACATGCGCAACCCTTCGTCAGCCGCCTGTGAAGGATGACCTGTCGGATTCGGGCTGGCGAAGTTGCCCGGCCGCGGTGTGCGGCTTCACCCCAAGGACCGCCGGTCCCGGTGCCTCTCGCGGAGGCGGCCGTGCCGGCGACCCGTCGTGCTCGGGTCCTCCACTCCTGCCGATCCACTTCCCTTGCGACCGGTCGTCCGGACGGCGGCAGGACTCGGCGTCCGCCCGGACCGCCCCGCCGCTGCGGCGGGGGCTTGTCGTCAGTCACGGATCTTGTCCCGCCCCGAGGGGAATTCCCAACGGAACGTGCCCTTTGTGTTGTTACGTGCCACTCAGCCGTTCGGGTCGACGCCCTCCTGTTCGAAGCGCCGTCGCAGGCGGCGACGACCCCGGGACCAGCGGCGCAGTGGCGTCTCGCGCCGGCGGAGCGGACGGCTGCCGCAACTTCGACCGGTCGCGAATCGGGGGTGTTCCTACGCCGAAAGGGGGTACGCCGTTTGGTCCGTTTCGGCGCGAGGTTTCTCAACTCCCGGCAGTGGGCGGGAGTCCGACCCGCGCCGTCCGCCGCTCACCGTCGAGCACGCGCAGCGCCCGGGCCAGGGTGGCGGCGTGCACCTCCGTCTCGCCCCGGTGGTGCATCAGCGTCAGCGCGTCACGCAGGGCCGCCGCCTTGCCGACCAGTGCCTGGGCGGCCCGCAGCCCGCGGTAGGTGTCGCCGTCCCGCCCGGGGTTGATGCGTCCGAGCAGGTCGACGACGTCCAGATAGCGGTCGACGACCTCGGCCTCGGCGCGGGTCAGCGCGGGCAGCGGGGGCAACTCGGGTGGCAGCACGGGCGGATCACCTCGCGCCGGACGAGGCTGGCGGGGTCCTGCGGCCCGGCACGATCCGGTCCACCAGCCCGTACTCCAGTGCCTGCCGGGCGTCCAGGACCGTCTCCCGCTCGATGTCCTCGGCCACCTGCCCGGAAGTGCGGCCGGTGTGCCGTACGAGGATCTCCTCCAGGCGGGCGCGGATACGGACCAGTTCCGCCGCGTGGACGGCCAGGTCGCTCGCCTGCCCCCGCACCGGTTCGGTGAGCGCCGGCTGGTGGAGCACCACCCGGGCGCCCGGCAGGGCGGCGCGCTTGCCGGGGGTGCCCGCCGCCAGCAGCACGGCGGCGGACGAACCGGCCTGCCCGAGGCAGGTGGTGGCCACGTCGCAGGCGACGTAGCGCATCGTGTCGTGGATCGCGGTCATGGCGGTGAAGGAGCCGCCGGGCGAGTTGACGCAGAGCTCGATGTCCCGGTCCGGTGCCTGGTGCTCCAGGTACATGAGCTGGGCCGCCACGTCGTTCGCGGAGGTCTCGTCGACCGCCGTCCCGAGGAGGACGATCCGCTCCTGGAGCAGCTTGGAGTACGGGTCCGAGGTCCGGGTCCCCGCACTCGTGCGCTCGGTGAACTCCGGCAGGACATGGCGGGCGGACGGCCGGGTCATGACGAACCCCTCCTCGTGGCAGAACCGACTTCGGCTGCGCTGTCTCCGTAAAAAATGTACAGGACGTACGCTTGCCGGGAGTGGATTCGGACGGAACCGTAAGCTGGGGTCATGGCCTACGAGATTCCGGTGACGCAAGCCAGGGCCGAGCTGGCCGACCTGATCAACCGGGTGGTGTACGGCGGCGAGCGCGTCGTCGTGACGCGGCACGGCAAGCCTCTCGTCGCCCTCGTCTCCGCCGCCGACCTCCAGCGCCTGGAGGAGGTCCGTGAATCCCCGGACCCCCAGGTGATCACCTCGGTCGCCGGGGTCCACGACGCGCCCGCCGCCTCGGCACCCCGCGAGCATCACCGCTTCGGCATCGCCGCGGAACACCGGGGGCCGAACCCGTCCTAGCGCGGGCATGCCGGAAGCCGCCGACTGCATCGGTAATCAATCGGTCAAAACCGGGTGACGTGGCCGTAACACTGTAGCCCTAGTCTGCACCCCGATCCACCTGCGGTTTTCACGGACCGGTAGGTGATTTCCGGCCGGTTCATGTGTGTTACATCTAGAGCCGTCGCGGTGGCCGCGGCAGCCGGACCGGCCGGTCCTGGCGTGATGTCCTGTGAGGTGGTAAATGCAACTGACCCCGCACGAGCAGGAGAGACTGCTCATCCATGTGGCCGCGGACGTGGCGGAGAAGCGCCGCGCACGAGGTGTCAAGCTCAATCATCCCGAGGTCGTCGCGCTGATCACCGCGCACATCCTCGAAGGCGCCCGGGACGGGCGCGGCGTCGGCGAACTCATGGCCTCCGGACGCAAGCTGATCCAGCGCGACGAGGTCATGGAGGGCATCCCCGAGATGGTCCACGACGTGCAGGTCGAAGCCACCTTCCCGGACGGCACCAAGCTGGTCACCGTCCACGAACCGATCATCTGACGGGGAGCCAGTCGTGATCCCCGGAGAGATCCTCTTCGCCGACGAGCCGGTCGCCTTCAACGAAGGCCGCGAAGTCGTCCGCCTGACCGTGCTCAACACCGCCGACCGGCCCGTCCAGGTCGGCTCCCACTACCACTTCGCCGAGGCCAACCCCGGTCTCGAGTTCGACCGCGCCGCGGCGCACGGCAGGCGGCTGGACATCGCCGCCGGCACCGCCGTCCGGTTCGAGCCCGGCATCCCCGTCGACGTGCGGCTGATCCCCCTCGCGGGCGCCCGTGTCGTCGTCGGACTGCGCGGCGCGACCGGAGGTGCCCTCGATGCCTGAACTGTCCCGCACCGCCTACGCCGACCTGTTCGGCCCGACCACCGGCGACCGCGTCCGCCTCGCCGACACCGACCTCTTCGTCGAGATCGAGGAGGACCGGTCCGGCGGTCCCGGCCGCTCCGGCGACGAAGCCGTCTTCGGCGGCGGCAAGGTGCTGCGCGAGTCCATGGGGCAGGCGCGCACCACCCGCGCCCAGGGCGCTCCCGACACCGTGATCACCGGAGCCCTGATCATCGATCACTGGGGGATCGTCAAGGCCGACATCGGCATCCGCGACGGACGGATCACCGGCATCGGCAAGGCCGGGAACCCGGACACCATGGACGGCGTCCACCCCGACCTCGTCATCGGCCCCGAGACGGAGATCGTCGCGGGCAACGGCAAGATCGTCACCGCCGGCGGCATCGACACCCACGTCCACTTCATCGCGCCGGGCGCCGTCGACGAGGCCCTGGCGTCCGGCGTCACCACCCTCATCGGCGGCGGCACCGGCCCGGCCGAGGGCAGCAAGGCGACCACCGTCACCCCCGGCGCCTGGCACCTCGCGTGGATGTTCGCCGCCCTGGAGTCGAGCCCCGTCAACATCGGCTTCCTCGGCAAGGGCAGCACCATGTCGAAGGAGTCCATGCGCGACCAACTGCGGGCCGGCGTCCTCGGCTTCAAGATCCACGAGGACTGGGGCGCGACCCCCGCCGTCATCTCCGCGTGCCTGGACGTGTGCGAGGAGTCGGGCGTCCAGCTCGCCGTGCACTCCGACACCCTGAACGAGGCCGGTTTCGTCGGCGACACCTTCGACGCGGTCGCGGGCCGCACCCTGCACGCCTTCCACGTCGAGGGCGCCGGCGGCGGCCACGCACCTGACATGATCACGGCGGTATCGCTGCCCAACATGCTGCCGGCGTCCACCAACCCGACCCGGCCGCACACTGTCAACACCGTCGAGGAACACCTCGACATGCTGATGGTCTGCCACCACCTCAACCCGGCCGTCCCCGAGGACCTCGCCTTCGCCGAGTCCCGGATCCGGCCCAGCACCATCGCGGCCGAGGACATCCTGCACGACATGGGCGCGATCTCCATCATGTCGTCGGACGCCCAGGCCATGGGCCGCATCGGCGAGGTGATCCTGCGGACCTGGCAGACCGCGCACGTGATGAAGCGCAGACGCGGCCTCCTGCCCGGCGACACCCGCGCGGACAACCTGCGGGCCCGTCGCTATGTCGCCAAATACACCATCAACCCCGCCGTCGCCCAGGGCATCGAGCACGAGGTCGGCTCCGTCGAGACCGGCAAGCTCGCCGACCTGGTGCTCTGGGACCCCCGCTTCTTCGGGGTGAGGCCGCAGCTCGTCATCAAGGGCGGCCAGATCGCGTACGCGCAGGTGGGTGACGCCAACGCCTCCATTCCCACGCCGCAGCCGGTGCTGCCGCGCCCGATGTACGGGGCGCTGGGAACCGCTCCCGCCACCAACTCGGTCAACTTCGTCTCCGAGCAGGCCGTCGAGGACGGTCTGGCGCAACGGCTCGGGCTCGGGCGGGCGTTCGTGCCCATCCGGTCCACCCGCGGCCGGACCAAGGCCGACATGCGGCAGAACGACGCGCTGCCCCGCGTGGAGGTCGCCGCGGACTCCTTCGCGGTGACCATCGACGGCGAACTCGTCGAACCCGCTCCCGTCGCCGAACTGCCGCTGACCCAGCGGTACTTCCTCTTCTGAGCGCGCAGATGAGCCGCGCAGCACTGCTCGTCCTCGCGGACGGCCGCTTCCCCGCCGGGGGGCACGCCCACTCCGGCGGGGCGGAGGCCGCCGTCCGGGCGGGACGTATCACGGACGCCGCGAGCCTGGAGGCGTTCTGCCGGGGGCGCCTGCACACGAGCGGGGTCGTCGCGGCGTGCGTCGCGGCGGCCGCCGCGCTCGGGGCCGACCCCGGGGAACTCGACCGGGCCGCGGACGCCCGCACCCCGTCGCCCGCCCTGCGGGTGGCGGCGCGCCGACTGGGGCGGCAGCTGATGCGGGCCGCCCGCGCGACCTGGCCGAGTCCTGAACTCGATGCCCTGGCCTCGCTGGTCCCCAAGGGAGCGCATCAGCCCGTCGTGCTGGGGCTCGCCGCGCGTGCGGCCGGGCTCGGGGCGCTCGACGCGGCGTACTGCTCCCTCTACGAGGGGGTGAGCGGACCCGCGACGGCCGTCGTGCGGCTGCTCGGTCTCGATCCGTTCGACGCGACGGGGGTGCTGGCGCGGCTCGCGGGTGAGCTCGACCGGGTCGCCGTGGACGCCGTGGAGGTGGCGGAGCGCGTCGTGACCGACGGGGTCGGTGTGCTGCCCGCGCGGTCCGCGCCGCTGCTGGAGATCGGGGCCGAGGCGCATGCCGCCTGGCCGGTGCGGTTGTTCGCCTCGTAGGCGGGTTCGCCCCCGCCGCCCCTTCCCGTCCCGAACCCAGGGGCTCCGCCCCTTCGACCCCGCCAGGGGGCTGTGCCCCCTGGACCCTCTTTCGGCCTGAACGGCCTCGTCCTCAAACGCCGGACGGGCCGAGATGGCCGATCCCAACTTTGACAGGAGCCGTTCATGCATCTCGACCATCACCACGAATCCGCCGCCGCCGTCTCCGCCGACGCGCGGCGGCCCGACGGGACGCGGCGGGCGCTGCGGATCGGGCTCGGCGGGCCCGTCGGGTCCGGGAAGACCGCCACCGTCGCCGCGTTGTGCCGGGCGCTGCGGGCGGAGTTGTCCCTCGCCGTGGTGACCAACGACATCTACACCCGGGAGGACGCCGAGTTCCTGCTCCGCGAGGCGGTGCTGCCGCCCGAGCGGATCACCGCCGTGGAGACCGGCGCCTGCCCGCACACCGCGATCCGGGACGACATCTCCGCCAACCTGGAGGCCGTCGAGGACCTGGAGGACGAGGTCGGTCCGCTCGATCTGGTCCTGGTGGAGTCCGGTGGGGACAATCTCACCGCCACCTTCTCCAGGGGACTCGTCGACGCGCAGGTCTTCGTGATCGACGTGGCGGGCGGCGACGACATCCCGCGCAAGGGCGGCCCCGGAGTCGCCACCGCCGACCTGCTCATCGTCAACAAGACCGACCTCGCGCCGTACGTGGGCTCCGACCTCGCGCGCATGGCCGCCGACGCCAAGGCGGTGCGCGGTGAACTGCCCGTCGTCCTGCAGTCGCTGCGCGGCGAGGACGGGGTGCGGGAGGTCGCCGACTGGGTGCGGGAGCGGATCGCCGCGTGGACCGCGTGACCACCGTCGCCGGCGGTGTCCGGGCGAGCGCCCGCGTCCTCGCCCGCGGTGACGGGCGCGGGGGCACGGTGCTGCCCGTCCTGGAGGGCGAGGGGCCCCTCGCCGTGCGGCGGACCCGGGGGAGCGGGGCCGAGGCCCGGGTGATGCTGGTCGGCGCGATGAGCGGGCCGCTCGGCGGTGACCACTTCGAGGTCGGGGTCCACGCCGCGAACGGTGCCCGGCTGCGGGTCGGCTCGGCCGCCGCCACCCTCGCCCTGCCGGGGCAGGACAAGACCGGGGCCCGCTACGACGTCCGGCTCACCGTCGACGACGACGCGGAACTGTGCTGGCTTCCGGAGCAGTTGATCTCCGCGGGCGGCAGCGATCTCACCGTCACCACGTCCGTCGACCTCGCCGCCCGGGCGCGGCTGCTGCTGCGCGAGGAGCAGGTGCTCGGGCGGGCCGGGGAGGAGCCGGGGCGCCTGACCAGCCGTCTCACCCTGCGGATCGACGGGCGGTGCGTCCTCGACCAGGAGGTGCTGTGCGGGCCCGGTGCGCCGGGCGGCTGGGACGGACCGGCCGGACTGGCGGGACACCGTGCGGTCGGCCAGCTGGTCGTCGTCCGGCCCGGCTTCGCCACCGAGCCGCCGGCGGCGCGCGTGTTCGAGGAGGGCGCGGCCGTCATGCCGCTCGCGGGGCCCGCAGCGCTGGTGACCGCAGTGGCGCCGGACGCGCTCCGGCTGCGACGGCTGCTGGACGGGGCGCTGGCCTCGCTGGACTGAGTCCCCGTCGACGGGCCGGCCGACGGGCCCCGCCGAACGAACGCCCTTCTCCGTTTATCGGATTGGCAAAGAAGTAGTACTGGCCCTGTTCTCAGGAAACCCACAGCGGCGAGGATCCCCGTACTTGTCGCGAACACGTACGGGGAGGGCCACTTGAGGAAGAGCAGCATACGGCGGAGGGCGACCGCCTTCGGCACGGCCGGAGCGCTGGTCACCGCCACGCTGATCGCCGGCGCCGTCACGGCACCCGCCGCGAGCGCCACCCCGGCCGACGGCCACGGGCACGGACGGGGCTGGGACCGGGAGGCGCGCGGTGCCGCCATCGCCGCCGCCCGCGCCGCCCGGGCGGGCATCGACTGGGAGGACTGCGCCGCCGACTGGAACCTGCCCAAGCCCATCCAGTGCGGCTACGTCACGGTGCCGATGGACTACGCCAAGCCGTACGGCAAGCAGATCAAGCTCGCCGTCGACCGCATCGGCAACACCGGCACCAGGAGCGAGCGCCAGGGCGCGCTCATCTACAACCCCGGCGGCCCCGGCGGCTCCGGCCTGCGGTTCCCGGCCCGCGTCACGAGCAAGAGCGCGGTCTGGGCCAACACGGCCAAGGCCTACGACTTCGTCGGCTTCGACCCGCGCGGTGTCGGCCACTCCGCGCCCATCTCCTGCGTCGACCCGCAGGAGTTCGTCAAGGCGCCCAAGGCCGATCCCGTGCCCGGCTCCGAGGCCGACAAGCGCGCTCAACGGGGGCTCGCCCGCGAGTACGCCGAGGGCTGCTTCGAGCGCAGCGGCGAGATGCTCCCGCACATGACCACGCCGAACACCGCGCGCGACCTCGACGTCATCCGCGCCGCCCTCGGCGAGCGGAAGCTCAACTACCTCGGCGTCTCCTACGGCACCTACCTGGGCGCCGTCTACGGCACCCTCTTCCCGGACCACGTCCGCCGCATGGTCGTCGACAGCGTCGTCAACCCGTCCCGCGACAAGATCTGGTACCAGGCCAACCTGGACCAGGACGTCGCCTTCGAGGGCCGCTGGAAGGACTGGCAGGACTGGGTCGCCGCGAACGACGACGCCTACCACCTGGGCGACACCCGCGCCGAGGTCCAGGAGCAGTGGCTGAAGCTGCGCGCCAGGGCCGCGAAGGAGCCGCTGGGCGGCGTCGTCGGACCGGCCGAGCTGATCTCCTTCTTCCAGAGCGCCCCGTACTACGACTCCGCCTGGGCGCCGATCGCGGAGATCTTCAGCAAGTACGTCGCCGGCGACACCCAGGCGCTCGTCGACGCCGCCGCACCCGACCTGTCCGACACCGCGGGCAACGCCTCCGCGGAGAACGGCAACGCCGTCTACACGGCCGTCGAGTGCGCCGACGCCAAGTGGCCCGCGAACTGGCGCAAGTGGGACCGGGACAACATCCGGCTCCACCGCGACCACCCGTTCATGACCTGGGCCAACGCCTGGATGAACCTGCCCTGCGCCACCTGGCCGGTCAAGCAGCACACGCCGGTGAACGTCAAGACCGGCCGGGGACTTCCGCCGGTGCTGATCGTCCAGTCCGAGCGTGACGCCGCCACCCCGTACGAGGGCGCCGTCGAACTGCACCAGCGGTTCAGGGGCTCCCGCCTGATCACCGAGCGGGACGCCGGCTCCCACGGCGTCACCGGCCTGGTCAACCCGTGCGTCAACGACCGGGTCGACACCTACCTGCTCACCGGCAGGACGGGCGCCCGCGACGTGACCTGCGCACCGCACGCCACGCCCAAGCCGTAACCCGGGCCCGGGGCGAGCGGGGAGGGGGGCGACCGGTCCGACCGGTCGCCCCTCCCTCCTCCTATTGCTACCGCCCCTTTGCCCAGGCGTCCTCCGCCGTGTAGTCGAAGAGGTCGCCGTAGGCCTCGAACATCTTCGGGTACGCCTCTCGCCAGTCCCGGCCGGCCAGCCGCTCCTCGATGAAGGCCACCGTCTCCGGCAGGGCGTCGGCGTACCGCACCACCGGGCGATAGCCCAGTTGCTCCCGGGCCGCGCTCATGTCGCACACCACCGGCGCGGGCACGGTCCACGGGGTGTCCCCGACGCCGTCCACCGGCGGGCCGTCCAACAGCACGTCCCGCGTCCGGACGCCCATCACCGCGTCGATCGCCGCCGCGATCTCCGCCACCGTCGGGGCGTCCGGATCCACCGCGTTCAGGACGCGCGTGCCCGGTCGCGGCGCGGCCAGCCGGATCAGCTCGGCGATGTTGCGCACGCTCGCCGGGTGGAAGCGGCTCGCACCGCCGTACGCGAGCACGCGCCGGCGCCTGCCGTCGAGGTTGCGCTTGACGAAGTACAGCTCGCGCGGAGTCCGGCAGTACGGGCCGTGGATCGCGCCCGCCCGCAGCAGTGTCACCGGCAACCGGTCGCCCGCCGCGAGGAGTTCCCGCTCCAGCGCCGCCTTGCCCGTGCTGTACGAGCCGTCCCCCGGGGAGACGGTGCGCTGCGCCTCGGTGATCGGCACCGGGTAGGCGGGGAAGCCGTCGGGCTCGGCCTGTGTGTCGAAGCCGCGGCCGCTGTCGTCCTCGTAGACCGAGACGCTGGAGATCACCACCGCCGAGCCGACCCGCCCGGCCAGCGAGACCAACTGCCGTGCCTCCCGCTCCCCGTAGGCCACCATGTCCACCAGGACGTCGCAGCCCTCGCCCACCGCCGCCGACAGCGCCGCGTCGTCCCCGCGGTCGGCCCGGACCGTCCGTACCTCCTTCGGCCACCGCGGGTCCCGGTCGCCGCCCCGCGAGACGGCCGTCACCTCCCAGCCGTCCCGCGCCAGCGCGTCGACCGCCGCCCGCCCGATCTGTCCCGTCGCCCCGAGTACCACCGCACGTGTCATACGGCGACGGTAGGCGCCAGGCCGCCCCTCGGGCACGCCCTTCTGCCGACGGCAGACGGGGCCGTCCCGGCTAGCGGTGCGGCAGCCGGGGGAACCTGCGGCCCTGTGCCGCCCGCTCGGCCTCCTCGGCCTTCACGTCCGCCGCGTACCGGTCGACGTACTCCTGGCCGGAGAGGGAGAGGATGGCGTAGACGATCTCGTCGGTGACGGCGCGCAGTACGGCCTTCTCGCCCTCCATGCCCGCGTAGCGGGAGAAGTCGAGGGGCTCGCCGAACCGGATGACCACCGGGTGCACCTTCGGGATCTTCCGGCCCGGCGGCTGCGCCTCGAAGGTGCCGATCATCGCGCAGGGCACGACCGGCACCCCGGCCCTGAGCGCCATCACCGCCACGCCGACCTTGCCCTTGTACAGCCGGCCGTCGTGCGAGCGGGTGCCCTCCGGATAGATGCCGAGCAACTCGCCCCGGCCCAGCACGCCGAGCCCCTCGCGGATCGCGGCCTGCCCCGCCTCCTTGCCCGAGCGGTCCACCGGGATCTGACCCGCGCTGCGGAAGAAGAACGCGGTCAGCCTGCCCTTGAGGCCCGGGCCGGTGAAGTACTCCGCCTTGGCCAGGAAGGTGATGCGGCGCTTGAGCACCGCGGGCATGAGGAAGTGGTCCGAGAAGGAGAGGTGGTTGCCCGCGACGATGGCCGCCCCCGACCCCGGCACCTGGTCGAGCCCCTCGATCCGTGGGCGGAAGACGACCCTCAGCAGCGGGCCCAGCAGTACGTACTTGAGCACGTAGTAGAACACGGTGTGTCTCCCAGTTCTCCGGGCTCCCGGCCGGTCGTCCGCGGCCGTTGATCGATCGTAGCCCGACCTCGCCGAAACCGGCCGGGACCGGTTCGGCCGCTCTTCGGTCAACTCGATTGACGCGGCACCGCCCCTCCTCTGTGCTGTCCGGTAGTGGAGGCGCGAAGCCCGGGCGGCGCACGGCCCGCGGCGGGGGCGCGACCGGGGGGAGGGCGGATGACCGGTGGATCGGCGCGGGCGGCCGGACCTGCGCGGACGGCAGGAGCGGCCGGACCGGCGGAGGCGGCAGGAGCGGCCGGACCGGCGGAGGCGGGCGGGGCCCCGTGGGCCGAGTTCGGGCGGCAGTTGCGCTCCCTGCGCAGGGCGGCCGGACTCACCCAGCTGCAACTCGGCCTGCGCGTGGGCTATCACCACTCCGTCGTGAGCAGACTCGAGGCGGGTCTGCGCGAACCGCCCGTGGGGCTGGTGCGAAGACTCGACGCGGTGCTGGAGACGGGCGGCGAGCTGGCCGCGACCGTCGCCGCGCCGCGCGAGGTGCCGCCCGGACCGGGCCGCCTTCCGGCCGACCCGGCGCTGTTCACGCCGCTGCCCGGCGCGGACGCCCCCGCGGGGCAGGGCGCGCCGGACCCCCGGATGTGGCCCGAGCGGCTGCCCGCCGAGGGGCTGGCCTGCCCGCTGCACGGCACCGCGGGGTGCGCGGTGCCCGATCCGGGTGAGTTACCTGCGCTGCTCGACGGGCCGGGTCCGGCGGGCGGCCCGGCCCCGTCCTGGGGCACCGGCACCGGAGCGGCGGTCGCCGAGGCGGAGTTGCTGCACGGCCTCACCGCGGTGCTGGCCTGCCTGATCCGGGAGGCGTTCCGGCACGAGGGCCGCGTGACGGCCGTCGAGGGGCTGCTGCGGGCCCTGGCCCGCTGGGCGGACGAGGTCAACTCCGCCGGGCGGCTGCCGTACGGGCAGTTGCGGCTCGGCGCGCAGTACGCCCAGGTGGCCGGCCGGCTGCGGATGGAGCGCGGGCAGATCGGCGTGGCCATGGCCTGGTTCGGCCACGGACTGCGTTGGGCGGACGCCGTCCAGGACGCCTCGGCCCGCGCGACCCTGCTCAGCGACATGTGCACCCTGGTCCGGCTCGACGGGGACCCGTCCCTGATGCTCGGGTACGCGCAGGGCATCGGCGCGGTGGACGCGCGGCGCCGGTGGATGGCCACCCTCTCGGACCTCTACCAGGCGCGCGGCCACGCCCTGGCGGGCGACCCGGCGGCGTGCCGTCGGCACATCCTGCTGGCCCGGCGGGGCTTCGCCCGCCTCGGTCCGCAGGACCACCTGGAAGCACCCTGGATGGCCGGGGCCGAGGGCGCGATGCGGGTGGACTCGGCGATCGGCGGCGCCCTGCGCGACCTGGCCGTCGCGACCGGGGACCGGGCGGCGGCCCGACGCGCGGTCGACGCCACCGCACGCTCGCGCGCGCAGGTGCCGCCCCAGATGCGCGGTGCCCGGCTGCTGCTCACCCTGCGGCTGGCGGACAGCTGGGCGTGTGCGGGCGATCCCGGAGCCGCCGTCGCCCTCGCCTCGGAGGTCCTGCCGGAGGCGGTGCGCTCGCGCGAGTCGATGGTCACCGCCGAACTGCGCGGCCTGCACAGCCGGCTCACCGGGCAGTGGGCCGACCTGCCCGAGGTCAGGGCCTACCGGGAGCGGCTGCTGGACGCGGGGGAGTGAGGCGGCGGAGGGCTCCGGTTGCGCACGGGGCAGCGCGGCGCGCGGCACCTCCGCGACGCGCACGCGTACTTGCCGGATTTTGACAGGTCTGGACCAAGCTCGCGGAGTCGTTGATTCCGGTGCGGCGGGGTGTGAGGGTTCCGCCCAGCCCGCGACATGACATGCAAATGACACCCGATGGACGCGTCCCCGCACCCCAGGGTGCGCGTTCGGCATGTCACGTCCCGGGCCGGCCCGCAAGGAGCCCCCACTCTCACAAGGAGCCACGATGCTCAGACAGACCGCGGTGGCCGGGACAGTCCTGGCCATGACACTCGCAGGGGTGGTGGTACCGACCTCCCTCGCCTCGGCCTCGGAGCGGTCCGCGCCCTCCGCGGCGGAACCCAGTCCCGTCGAGAGGGCCGTAGCCGCCGCCGACCAGGCCGTACGCAGCGGCCTGGACGCCCTCGTCGCCGGCGGCCCCGACGAGCAGTACGACCGCCACCAGGTCACCCCCTGGGACAAGAACCTGTTCTCCGTCGCCTACGAGCGCACCTACAATGGTCTGCCGGTGGTCGGCGGCGACGCCGTCGTCCTCGCCGACGGCAAGGGCAGGGTGCGCGCTGTCCAGTCCGCCGCCGAGGGCGCGATAGCCGTGCCCACCGAGGCCGGGATCAAGGCCGAGCAGGCGGTGAAGACCAGCCGCAAGCGGCTCGCGAACGTCGACAAGGTCGACTCCAAGCGCCTGGTGGTCCGCGTCAAGGACGACGTCCAGACCCTCGCCTGGGAGACCGTGCTCGTCGGCACCACCAAGGACCACGTGCCCAGCAAGCTGCACGTGTTCGTGGACGCCCGCACCGGCAAGGTCGTCGACAGCTACGACGACGTGAAGGCCGGCACCGGCCACAGCGAGTGGAACGGCCCCGACCCGCTGACCATCGACACCTCCCGCTCCGGCAGCCAGTACGCCCTGCGCGACACCACCCGCCCCGGCCTGCAGTGCTCGAACTACAACGGCGGCCTGTTCACCGGACCGGACGACGACTGGGGCACCGGCAACGCCTCCAGCCGTGAGACCGGCTGCGTCGACGTCATGTACGCGGCGCAGAAAGAGTCGGACATGCTCCGCGACTGGCTCGGCCGCAACGGCCACAACGGCAACGGCGGCAGCTGGCCCACCTCCGTCGGGCTCAACCAGCTCAACGCCTACTGGGACGGCTCCCGGGTCACCATCGGCCACAACAGCGCCGGCAAGTGGATCGCCGGCATGGACGTGGTGGGCCACGAGTACGGCCACGGCCTGGACAGCTTCACCCCCGGCGGCGCCAACCACGAGAGCGGCCTGGGCGAGGCCACCGGCGACATCATGGGCGCCCTCACCGAGGCCTACGCCAACCAGCCCTCCGGGTACGACACCCCCGACTACACCGTCGGCGAGGAGATCAACCTCCAGGGCCGCGGCCCGATCCGCAACATGTACAACCCGCAGCTGGTCAACAACGACCCCAACTGCTACTCCTCCGCCATCCCGCGCACCGAGGAGCACGCGGCGGCCGGACCGATGAACCACTGGTTCTACCTCCTCGCCGAGGGCTCCAACCCCGGTGGCGGCAAGCCCTCCAGCCCCACCTGCGACGGCAGCCAGGTGACCGGCATCGGCATCCAGAACGCCGGCAAGATCTTCTACGGCGGCATGCTGCTCAAGACCAGCGGCATGACCTACAAGCGGTACCGCTCCGCCACCCTCACCGCGGCGAAGGAACTGGACGCCTCCTGCGACCTGTTCGACGCCACCAAGGCGGCCTGGAACGCGATCGACATCCCGGCCCAGCCCGGCGACCCGACCTGCACCGGGCAGCAGACCGACTTCTCGCTGGCCCTCAGCCCGGCGAGCGGCAACGTCGAGGCCGGTTCCGCGGTCAACGCCACGGTCAACACCACCACCGTCACCGGCAGCGCCCAGCAGGTGTCGCTGACCGCCACCGGCACCCCGCCCGGCGTCAGCGTCTCCTTCAGCCCGTCGACGGTCACCTCCGGCAACAGCTCGACCATGCGGGTCTCCACCACGTCCGGCACCGCCGCCGGGACGTACTCGCTCACGGTCAAGGGCACGGCGGGCAGCAAGAGCCACACCGCCCAGTACACCCTCACCGTCGGCGGCGGCAACAACCCCGGCACGCCGCCCGACGTCGACGTCGCCCAGGTCCAGGCCCACCTGGCGCAGTTCGGCTCGATCGCCGCGCAGAACGGCGGCAACCGCCGCTCCACCGGCTCCGGGTACGACGCCTCACTCGCGTACGTGAAGGGCAAGCTCCAGGCGGCCGGCTACACCGTCACCGAGCAGACCTGCACCTCCGGCTGCTCCGCCGGCGCGGGCAACAACCTGATCGCCGAGTGGCCGAAGGGTGACGCGAACAGCGTCTACATGTTCGGCGCCCACCTCGACGGCGTCTCGGCCGGCCCCGGCATCAACGACAACGGTTCCGGTTCCGCCGCGCTCCTGGAGACGGCGCTGACCCTGGCCGAGCAGAACCCGACCATGGAGAACCGCGTCCGCTTCGCCTGGTGGACCGACGAGGAGCAGGGCCTGAACGGCTCCGACTTCTACGCCCGGAACCTCTCCACGACCGACCGCTCCCGGATCAAGGCGTACTACAACTTCGACATGGTCGCCTCCGTCAACGGCGGCTACTTCATCAACAACCTGTCCTCCTCGGCCTCCGCCCCGATGCGGGAGTACTGGACCTCCCTCGGCCTCGCCCCGCAGGAGAACGTGGAGGGCCAGGGCCGCTCCGACGACTACTCCTTCCAGCAGGTCGGCATCCCCACCTCGGGCTACGCCACCGGCGCCTCCGCGATCAAGTCGTCCTCGGAGGCCGCCAAGTGGGGCGGCACCGCGGGCCGGTCCTACGACCCGTGCTACCACTCCGCCTGCGACACCACCTCCAACATCAACGCCACCGCGCTGAACCGCAGCGCCGACGGCATCGCGTACACGATCTGGAAGACCGCAGTCGGAGACGCACCGAACCCGCAGGACGACTTCTCGATCTCCGCGAACCCGTCCTCGGGCACCGTCGACCCGGGCAGCTCCGCGTCCTTCACCGTGAACACCGCCACGACCAGCGGCGACGCGCAGAACGTGCGGCTGTCGGCGTCCGGCGCGCCGACCGGTGTGAGCGTCGGCTTCAGCCCGGACTCGGTCACCTCCGGACAGTCCTCGACCGCCACGGTCCAGGTCGCCGCGGGCACGGTCGGCGGCACCTACACCCTGACCCTCACGGGTGCGGGCACCGTCACCCACACCACCACGTACACCCTCACCGTGTCCGGCGACGACGGCGGTGAGACCACCTGGCAGCTGGGAGCCACCTACGCGGCCGGCGACGTGGTGAGCTACAACGGCGTCAGCTACCGGTGCATCCAGGGCCACACCGCCTACCCCGGCTGGGAGCCGCCGAACGTCCCCGCCCTGTGGGGGCGCCTGTGACACGCCGCTGAGAAACGCCTGACACGCCGACGGGCGGTGGGGTTCGCACCGAACCCCACCGCCCCCGGCGTGTGCCCGCGACCGCGGCGTCAGAACTTCGGCGTCGGGGCCTGCGCCTCCACCATCTCCGCCGCCTCCTGCTCGGTCTGCACCGACGGAGGGGAGCCCGCCAGCGGCTTCTGGGCCGTCTCCTTCATGCAGGCCACGGCCACCACACCGATCAGGGCCGCCGCCATCGAGTAGTAGGCGGGCATCATGTCGGAGCCGGTCACACTGATCAGCGCGGTGATCACCAGCGGCGTGGTCCCGCCGAACAGCGACGCCGACAGGTTGTAGCCGACCGACAGGGACCCGTACCGCACGTTGGTCGGGAACATCGCCGGGAGCGCCGCCGACATCGTGCCCAGCAGACAGACCAGCGACAGGCCGAGCATCAGCATGCCGCCCGAGACCGCGAGCAGACTGCCCTCCTGCACCAGCACGAAGGCCGGTGCGGACAGTACGAAGAACCCGATCATGCCGGTCATCAGGACGGGCTTGCGCCCGAAGTGGTCGGACAGCCGGCCGACCTGGTTGATGATCAGCATCAGCAGCACCATCGTCGCCACCAGGATCATCAGGCCGTGGCTCTCGCTGTAGTCCAGCTCGTCCGACAGATACGTCGGCATGTACGACAACAGCATGTAGTCGGTGACGTTGTACGCGCCCACCAGCGCGATGCACAGCACCAGCGACCGCCAGTGGGTGCGGAAGATCTTGGCGAGGTCGCCCCGCGCGGTGGTCTCCACCGCGGTCGCCGCCTCGGAGATGTGGACGTTGGAGTCCTCCAGCTTCAGGTACGCGGGTGTGTCGTCGAGCCGCAGCCGCAGGTAGATACCGATCATGCCGAGCGGAAGCGCGGCGAGGAACGGGACGCGCCAGCCCCAGGAGTCCATGCCGTCGCTGCCCAGAATCGCGGTCAGGGCGGTGACCAGGCTGGCGGCGGCGGTGTACCCGGCCAGCGTCCCCAGCTCCAGGAAGCTGCCGAAGAACCCACGCCGCTTGTCCGGCGCGTACTCGGCGATGAAGGTGGACGCACCGCCGTACTCGCCGCCGGTGGAGAAGCCCTGGAGCAGGCGGAAAAGGATCAGCAGCACCGGCGACCAGAAGCCGATGGAGTCGTAGCTGGGGATGAACCCGATGGCGCCCGTGCCGATCGCCATGAGGATCATCGTCAGCGCCAGCACCTTCTTGCGGCCGATCTTGTCGCCCATCGGGCCGAAGACCATGCCGCCGATCGGCCGCACCAGGAAAGCCACGGCGAACGTGGCGAACGAGGAGAGCAACTGTGCGGTGTCGCTCCCGGACGGGAAGAACACCCGGCCGATCGTGCCCGCCAGATAGGCGTAGATGCCGAAGTCGAACCACTCCATGGCATTGCCGAGAGAGGCCGCCTTGACGGCACGCTTGACCGCGGCCTCGTCCGTGACGGTGATGTCCGACCTGCGCAGCCGGGGGTTCTGCCGGCGCTTGACCGCCCGGAAGAGGGCGGGGTGGCGGCGCACCGCCGCGGCGTCGGTCTCCGGTCCGTTCTCGGTGGGGGACGTGGCGGCCTCCCTTTCCACGCGCAGACACTCCTGACGGAGCGCTGCTCGGTCGTACGTCTCTCAGGTCGTACCCGTTCCCCCGATCATGCTGGGTATGGTCGTGACTTCGGTCATGTGGCTGGGCCGATGAGGTGAGCGGCCGGTGAGTACGCTTCGCCCATGCGTATCACCGTCTCCTCCGACATGGACGAACCCGTGGCCCGGCTCCTCGTCGAGGAACTGCGCGCACGCGGCCACGAGGTCCGCGCGTACGGCGCGCTGGACCCCGGGGCGGACGCGCAGTGGGCCGTCTGCTCCGAGCAGGCGGCGCACGAGGTCGCCGAGGGACGGGCCGACCAGGCCGTGGTGTGCTGCTGGACCGGCACCGGCGCGTCCATCGCCGCCAACAAGGTGCCGGGCGTCCGCGCGGCCCTGTGCGCCGACGCGTACACCGCCGACGGGGCCCGCCGCTGGAACGACGCCAACGTGCTCGCCATCGGCCTGCGGCTGACGTCCGCGCCGGTGCTGCGCGAGATCCTCGACGCCTGGTTCGCGGGCGGCCCGAGCGAGGACGCCGAGGACCGGGACAACGTCGCCCACGTGGAGCGGCTCGACGAGGACCGCCGAGCCGCTCGGTGAACCCCTGGGGGGGCGGGTCAGGAGGTCAGGACCTTCTCCAGCGTCCCCAGGGCGCCGGTCAGCTCCTCGGCCGTGACGGTCAGCGGCGGGGCCAGGCGGATCGTGGAGCCGTGGGTGTCCTTGACCAGGACGCCCTCGCGCATCAGCCGCTCACTGATCTCGCGTCCGGTGCCCAGCGCCGGGTCCACGTCGACGCCCGCCCACAGCCCCCGCGCCCGGAAGCCGACGACACCGCCGCCGACCAGGGCGGCGAGCCCCTCGCGCAGCACCGTGCCCAGCTCGGCCGCCCGGCGCTGGAACTCGCCGGTCTCCAGCAGCTCCACCACCGCCGTGCCCACCGCGGCGGCCAGCGGATTGCCGCCGAACGTCGAACCGTGCTCGCCCGGGTGCAGCACACCCAGCACGTCACGCCGGCCGACCACCGCCGACACCGGGACGATGCCGCCGCCCAGCGCCTTGCCGAGCAGCACCACGTCCGGCACGACCGACTCGTGCTCGACGGCCAGGGTGTGCCCGGTGCGGCCCAGACCGGACTGGATCTCGTCCGCGACGAACAGACAGCCCTTGCGCCGGGTCAGCTCCCGCACCCCGGCCAGGTAGCCGTCGTCGGGGATCAGCACGCCCGCCTCGCCCTGGATCGGCTCGATCAGCACGGCCGCCGTCGTCTCGTCGACCGCCGCCTCCAGCGCCGCGAGGTCGTTGTACGGCACGATCCGGAAGCCGGGCGTGAAGGGGCCGAAGCCGGAGCGGGCACTCTCGTCGGTGGAGAAGCTCACGATCGTCGTCGTACGGCCGTGGAAGTTGTCCGCCGCGACCACGATCGTCGCCCGGTCGGCCGGGACGCCCTTGACGTCGTAGGCCCACTTGCGGGCCACCTTGATGCCGCTCTCCACCGCCTCCGCGCCGGTGTTCATGGGCAGCACCATGTCCGTGCCGGTCAGTGCGGCCAGCCGCTCGGCGAAGCCCGCGAGCCGGTCGTTGTGGAAGGCGCGCGAGGTGAGCGTGAGCCGGTCCAGCTGCCGGTGGGCGGCCTCGATCAGCGCCGGGTGGCGGTGGCCGAAGTTGAGCGCCGAGTAGCCGGCCAGCATGTCCAGGTAGCGACGGCCCTCGACGTCCTCGACCCAGGCGCCCTCGGCGCGGGCCACCACGACGGGCAGCGGGTGGTAGTTGTGCGCGAGGACGGGCTCCTCCGCGCGGATCAGTTCCTCGGAGCCGCGGGCGGTGCGGGCGGGTGCGGTCATGAGCGGGTCTCCCGGATCTCCTGGGTGCAGCACTTGATGCCGCCACCGGCCTTGTGGAACTCGGACAGGTCGACGGGGACCGGCACGTAGCCGCGACCGGCGAGCCGGTCGGCCAGCCCCCGGGCCCCGGGCGCGATGAACACGTGCCGTCCGTCGGACACGGAGTTGAGCCCGAACGCCATCGCGTCCTCGCGGGTGGCGAGCACCGCGTCCGGGTAGAGCCGCTCCAGCACCTCGCGGCTGCCGGGCGAGAAGGCGCCCGGGTAGTAGGCGATGTTCCCGCCGCTCCCCCCGCTTCGGCCCTCCCCGCCGCTCCCGTCGTCGAGCACGAACAGGGCCGTGTCCAGGTGGTAGAAGTACGGGTCCACCAGGGTCAGCGAGATCACCGGCACGCCGAAGAACTCCTGCACCTCGCGGTGGGCCGCACGGGTGGTGCGGAATCCCGTGCCGGCCAGGATCCAGCGGCCGGCCGGGACCAGGTCGCCCTCGCCCTCGCAGACCGACTCGGGGTGGTGGACCTCGAAGCCCTCCGTCTTGAACCACGCCTCGAAGGGCACGGACTCCGGACGCCGCTCGGGCGCGTGGAAGCGGGAGCCGAAGACCCGGCCCTCGACCACGACCGCGCAGTTCGCGGCGAAGACCATGTCGGGCAGTCCGGGGACCGGCTCGACGGTGTCCACGGTGTGGCCGTGGGCACGGTAGGTGCCGACCAGCGCCTGCCACTGGTCGAGGGCGCGGATGACGTCGACGGGCCGGCCGGTGCTCATCCACGGGTTGATCGCGTACTGCACGGCGAAGTGTCTGGGTTCGCAGACCACGAAGCGCCGCCGGCGCGGCACACGGGGCTCGGTCACAGAGGGGTACCTCCGCTTTTCACGGTGTGTGACGGGGTGTTGACACCACGGTAAGAAGTGCCGACCACGCCCGACAAGCGACGAAAGCTGCGTGTCCCCGCAGGATCGCTGCGTTGTTCCCGTGGTCAGCGCACGTCCGCTGCGTCCTTGGGGGCGAGCAGGGCCGCCCCTGCCTCGGGACTGTCCGGGATCAGGTGGGACAGCACCATCACGCTGATCGTCTTCCGGATGAACGGCTCCGCACGAATCCGCTCCAGCACCTCCTCGAAGTGCTCCACGTCGCGCGCCCGCACGTGCAGCAGCGCGTCCGCGCCGCCGGTCACCGTCATCGCCGCGGTGATCTCCGGGTAGCCTCGCACGACCTCCGCGAGCCGCCGCGGCGGCGCCGCCCCCTCGCAGTACACCTCCACGTACGCCTCCGTACGCCACCCGAGCGCGGAGGGCCGCACCGTCGCCGTGAACCCGGTGATCACATCGGTCTCGCGGAGCCGGTCCACCCGGCGCTTGACCGCCGTCGAGGACAGTCCGATCTCCGCGCCGATCTCGGCGAAGGACGTCCTGGCGTTTTCCATCAGGGCGGTGACGATCTTCCGGTCGAGTTCGTCGAACGAAGCGGGCCTGCTGTTCATGCGGGCACTGTATCCAGGGGATACCGGCACGTCGCAGGCGTGTGCAGGCGCCCGGATCGCCCCTACACTCCACCTTCATGCTGCGCGCCCTGGCTGTCGACGACGAACGCCCCACGCTCGAGGAACTCGTGTACCTGCTGAACGCCGACCCCCGCATCGGCACCGCCGAGGGCGCGAGCGACGCGACCGAGGCGCTGCGCCGCATCAACCGGGCCCTGGAGTCGGGCCCCGGCGGTCCCGACGCCATCGACGTCGTCTTCCTCGACATCCAGATGCCCGGTCTCGACGGACTGGACCTCGCCCGGCTGCTCACCGGGTTCGCCCGGCCGCCGCTGGTCGTGTTCGTCACCGCGCACGAGGACTTCGCCGTCCAGGCCTTCGACCTGGACGCCGTCGACTACGTCCTCAAACCCGTGCGCCGGGAGCGGCTGGCCGAGGCGGTGCGCCGCGCCGCCGAGCAACGTGGCGCGGCACTGCCCTCGCCGCGGATACCCGTGCACGGACCCGACCCCGACCACATCACCGTGGAACTCGGCGGCGTCGCCCGCTTCGTCCCCGTGGACGACATCACCCACGTCGAGGCCCAGGGCGACTACGCCCGCCTGCACACCGACAAGGGCAGCCACCTGGTCCGCATCCCCCTGGCCACCCTGGAGGAACGCTGGCGGGCGCGCGGCTTCGTCCGCATCCACCGCCGCCACCTCGTCGCGCTGCGCCACATCGGCGAACTCCGCCTGGACGCCGGCACCGTCAGCGTCCTGGTCGGCACCGAGGAACTCCAGGTCAGCCGTCGCCACGCCCGGGAGCTGCGGGACCTGCTCATGCGGAGGCCGTGACCGCATGCCCCAGGACCCCGCCGAACGGCGCGTCACCGTCACCGGCCCGCCCAGGCGCGCACGCCGGGCCTCCGGCTACTACCGCCCGCGCACCGAGATCGACGAGCAGACCACCCTCGGTCACACCTACGTCCGCTCCCTCATGCGCAGCCAGCTGCGCGCCGGGCTCACCGCCCTCGCGGTCCTCGGCCTCCTCATCGGACCGCTGCCCCTGCTCTTCGCGGCGCTGCCCGACGCCCGCGGCCTGGAGTGGGCCGTCCTCGGCTTCGGCCTGTACGCCCCCCTGGTCCTCCTCGCCCGCTGGTACGTGCGCCGCGCCGAGCGCAACGAACGCGACTTCGTGCGGCTCGTCGAGGACCGGTGACCATGCCGGACGAGGCCGTGCAGGCACCATGAACTCCAGCTACGCCATACCCGCCGTCGCCCTCGTCGTCGTGGCCACCGTCCTCGTCGGCGCCTTCGGGCTGCGCATCTCCCGCACCACCTCCGACTTCTACGTCGCCTCCCGCACCGTCGGCCCCCGCCTCAACGCCGCCGCCATCAGCGGCGAGTACCTCTCCGCCGCGTCCTTCCTCGGCATCGCGGGACTGGTCCTCGTCCAGGGGCCCGACATGCTCTGGTACCCGGTCGGCTACACCGCCGGCTACCTCGTCCTGCTCCTGTTCGTCGCGGCCCCGCTGCGCCGCTCGGGCGCCTACACGCTGCCCGACTTCGCCGAGGCCCGGCTCGCCTCCCAGGGGGTGCGGCGGCTCGCCGGGGCCTTCGTCGTCGGGGTCGGCTGGCTGTACCTGCTGCCCCAGCTCCAGGGCGCCGGGCTGACGCTGACGGTGCTCAGCGGGGCGCCCGACTGGCTGGGCGGGGTGATCGTCGCCGTCGTCGTCACCGCGATCGTGGCCGCCGGCGGCATGCGCAGCATCACCTTCGTCCAGGCCTTCCAGTTCTGGCTCAAACTCACCGCCCTGCTCGTCCCCGCCCTCTTCCTGGTGCTGGCCTGGCAGGGCGACGGCGCCCCCGGCCGCCCCTTCGACGAACCCGCCACCTTCCGGGAGCAGCGTTCCGTGCGGGTCGACGACAGTCTCACCCTCAAGCTGGAGGAGCCGCTGACCGTCACCGTCGACGGCACCGTGGACGGCCGCGCCCACGACGGCGACCGCGTCGCGCTGCCCGCGGGCACCCACCGCATCGAGGCCGGCGCCCGCCTCACCTTCGCCGCGCACACCCCCGTCCCGGCCGCCGGACGCGGCGCCGACGACGCCCTGTCCCCCTCCCGGGCCGAGAGCCGCACGGAACGCCCGCTGTACGCCACGTACGGCCTGATCCTCGCCACCTTCCTGGGCACCATGGGCCTGCCGCACGTCGTGGTGCGCTTCTACACCAGCCCGACCGGCGTCGCCGCCCGCCGCACCACCGTCGCCGTGCTCGGCCTCATCGGCGCCTTCTACCTGCTGCCGCCCCTCTACGGCGCCCTCGGCCGCCTCTACGCCCCCGAGCTGACCCTCACCGGGGACGCCGACGCCGCGGTCCTGCTGCTGCCCGACCGGGTGATCGGGGGAGTGGGCGGCGACCTGCTCGGCGCGCTGGTGGCGGGCGGCGCCTTCGCCGCGTTCCTGTCCACCGCGTCGGGGCTCACCATGGCCGTCGCGGGCGTCCTCACCCAGGACGTGCTGCCGTCCCGCGCGGTGCCGCACTTCCGGCTCGGCACCCTGCTCGCCATGGCCGTGCCGCTGGCGGCGAGCGCGCTGGTCGGCGGGCTGCCGGTCGCCGACGCCGTGGGCCTCGCCTTCGCGGTGTCCGCCTCCTCCTTCTGCCCGCTCCTCGTCCTCGGCATCTGGTGGCGGCGGCTGACACCGCCGGGCGCGGCCGCCGGGATGCTGGTGGGCGGCGGTTCCGCACTGCTCGCCGTGGCCGCCACGATGGGCGGCTTCCCGGGCGGCGGGGGGTCCCTGCACGCGCTGCTGGCCTGGCCCGCCCTGTGGTCGGTGCCGCTGGGCTTCCTCACCATGGTGCTGGTGTCCCTCGCCACCCCGGGCCGGGTACCGGCCGGGACGGCGGCGATCCTGGCCCGCTTCCACCTGCCGGAGGAGCTGCACACGGAGGAACTGCGCACGGACGACCTGCGTACGGACGGTCTGGAGGCGGCGGCCGACCTGCGCGAGGTGCGCGAGGTGCGCGATGTGCGTGAGGAGCCGACGCGGTGAGCGGCTCCGTGGGCGGCTTCCTGGCGGGTCTCGCCGTGGCCCTGCTCCCGCTGCTGGCCGCCGGATTCTGGCTGGGGCGGCGCACGGCCCGCCCGCAGAACCTCGGCGGCCTGGGCACCCCGGTCGAGCACGCCACCTTCCAGACCCTGCACACCGCGTCCCTGGCCACGCCCCCGCTGCGGGCGGGCCTGACCGAGGAGACCGCCGGGAAGTCGGCCCGCAAGCTGCGCTCCCTGCTGGGCACGGACGCGCTGTGTCTGACGGACCTCGAAAAGGTCTTGGTCTGGGACGGCGTGGGCAACCACCACCGCACCGAGATCATGGAACGCCTCGCGGGACCCCTGAGCACCGGCCGCGGCGAGGCCTTCCGGCTCTCCTGCGACACCCCGGACTGCACGGTGCGCTGGGCCGTCGTCGCCCCGCTCACCGTCGACGACCGGGTGCACGGCGCCCTCGTCGCCTGCGCGCCCCGCGAGTCGGCCGTCCTGGTCCGCGCCGCCGGGGAGGTGGCCCGCTGGGTCTCCGTCCAGCTGGAGCTGGCCGACCTCGACCAGTCCCGCACCCGGCTCATCGAGGCCGAGATCAAGGCACTGCGCGCCCAGATCTCCCCGCACTTCATCTTCAACTCGCTCGCGGTCATCGCGTCCTTCGTGCGCACCGACCCCGAGCGCGCCCGCGAGCTGCTCCTGGAGTTCGCCGACTTCACCCGCTACTCGTTCCGCAGGCACGGCGACTTCACCACCCTCGCCGACGAGCTGCACGCCATCGACCACTACCTGGCGCTCGTGCGGGCCCGCTTCGGCGACCGGCTCGCCGTCACCCTCCAGGTCGCCCCCGAGGTGCTGCCGGTCGCGCTGCCCTTCCTCTGCCTCCAGCCACTGGTGGAGAACGCCGTCAAGCACGGCCTGGAGGGCAAGGCGGACCGGTGCCGCATCCAGATCACCGCCCAGGACGCGGGCGCCGAGGCCCTGGTCGTCATCGAGGACGACGGCGCCGGCATGGACCCCGGCCTGCTGCGCCGCATCCTCGCGCGCGAGGTCAGCCCGTCGGGCGGCATCGGGCTGTCCAACGTCGACGACCGCCTCCGCCAGGTCTACGGAGACGACCACGGCCTCGTCATCGAGACGGCCGTCGGCGCGGGCATGAAGATCACGGTCCGGCTGCCGAAGTACCAGCCGGGCGTGCACTCGGCGGGCCGGCTCGGTCGCGACTGAGTGACCGAGCCGGCCCGCCGAGTGACGGGGGCGCCCCGCGCGGGGCTCAGGCGCTGCGCGTGGCCACCAGCCCCAGGGTGATCAGACCGAGCACGACCCAGCCGAACCACAGCCAGCCGTTGCTCCCGAGCGCCACCGTGTACGCCGTCACCGCGACGAGGCCGCCGATGGTGAGCGCCCCCATCGTCTTCGTCGAACTGTCCGTGGAACCGGGCATCGCAACACCCTCCTCGTGTCCGTTGCCCTCCATGGTGCCCCGTTCAGCCGCCGCGTGTGTTCAGTGAGGCCAGGTAGGCGTTGTACGCCGCCAGCTCCTTGTCGCCGTCGCGGTCGGCGGCCCGGTCGCTGCGCCGGGCCTGGCGCTCCTCGGAGGCGTACCACTGGAAGAGCAGCGCGAGCAGCACCAGCACGGACGGGACCTCGCTGAAGGCCCAGGCGATGCCCCCGGCCGCGTTCTGGTCGGAGAGGGCGTCGATGCCGAGCGAGGCGGGCGGGTTCTTGAACGTCTCGACCATCGGGGAGGAGGCCATCATCAGCGCGATGCCGAAGAACGCGTGGAACGGCATGCCCGCGAACAGCTCCAGCATCCGCATCAGATAGCCCGGCCGGTGCGGGCCGGGGTCCACGCCCATGATCGGCCAGAAGAACACCACACCCACGGCGAGGAAGTGCACCATCATCCCGATGTGCCCGGCCTGCGAGCCCATCAGGGTGTCGAAGAGCGGCGTGAAGTACAGCGCGTACAGGCTGGCGATGAACAGCGGAATGGTGAACGCCGGGTGCGTGATGATCCGCATGTAGCGGCTGTGCAGGAGCATCAGCAGCAGCTCACGGGGACCCTTGCGGCCACGGCCCGCCGGGGGCAGTGCGCGCAGGGCCAGCGTGATCGGGGCGCCGAGCAGCAGCAGGATCGGCGACACCATGCTGATCACCATGTGCTGCACCATGTGCACGCTGAACATGACCATGCCGTAGTCGTTCAGCTTGGTGCACATCATCAGCGCGATGCTCAGTACACCGGCCACGAACGCCACGGTGCGGCCGACCGGCCACTTGTCACCGCGCCGCACCAGACGCACGACGCCCCACCCGTACAGCGCCAGTCCCAGGAGGCAGGCGATCAGGAAGAAGGGATCCGCCGACCAGGCGAGCCCCCGCCCCAGCGTGAACGGCGGCAGATCCATCGTCATGCCGTGCCCGCTGTGATCCATCCGCCCGCTCCTGTTTCATGGGGGTTGAGCGCGTTTGCACGCCGCTTGTCCGAAGCAAGCGTAGAACCGCCCCCGGCGACATCTTCGACCGGGGGCGGTGAAACGCGCCCGTCAGGGGCGCGGGGAACTGCGCGACAAGCCACAAGCGGCCCGCAGACCGCGAATCAGCTCAAGGGCCGAGTTCTGACCGAGCGGTCAAAGAACACACTCCGCCTCCGCGTACCGCGCATCCGGCACCGTCTTCAAAGACTCCACCGCGTCGGCCAGCGACACCATCTCGATGTCCGTCCCGCGCAGGGCCGTCATCTTCCCGAACTCCCCACGGTGCACCGCCTCCACCGCGTGCCACCCGAACCGCGTCGCCAGCACCCGGTCGTACGCCGTCGGCGTGCCGCCGCGCTGGACGTGCCCGAGTATCACCGGCCGGGCCTCCTTGCCGAGCCGCTCCTCCAGCTCGATGGAGAGCTGGCGGGCGATCCCGGCGAAGCGCTCGTGGCCGTAGACGTCCTTGCCGCCCTCGTCGAAGTCCATGGTCCCGGCCTTCGGCTTGGCGCCCTCCGCCGCCACCACGATCGCGAACCGCTTGCCCGCGGAGAAACGCTCCCCGACCTTCGCGGTCAGCTCGTCGATGTCGAAGGGCCGCTCCGGGACGACGACGGCGTGCGCACCCGCGGCCATGCCCGAGTGCAGGGCGATCCAGCCGGTGTGCCGGCCCATGACCTCGACGATCAGCACCCGCTGGTGCGACTCGGCGGTGGTCTTCAGCCGGTCCAGGGCCTCGGTGGCGACGGTGACCGCCGTGTCGAAGCCGAACGTGACGTCGGTGACCGCTATGTCGTTGTCGATGGTCTTCGGCACGCCCACGATCGGCAGGCCGTTGTCGGACAGCAGCCGGGCCGCCTTCAGGGTGCCCTCGCCGCCGATCGGGATGATCGCGTCGAGGCCGAGTTCCTCGACGTGTCCCCGGGCCCGCTCCACGCCGTCCCGCAGGTGCTCGGGACGGACCCGGGAGGAGCCGAGGATGGTGCCGCCGCGCGCCAGGATGCCGCTGACCGCGTCGAGGTCGAGCTTGAGGTAGTCGCACTCCAGGAGGCCCTTCCAGCCGTCCCGGAAACCGATGACCTCGTCGCCGTGGTCGACGACGGCGCGGTGCACGACGGACCGGATGACGGCGTTCAGGCCGGGGCAGTCGCCGCCGGACGTGAGGACACCAATGCGCATAGCCCGAAATACCTTCTCAACGTGGCACGGGTCCGGACCGCGCTGTCCGGCTCGATCCCCGCCACCCTAGCGGCATCGGGGGGCGGGACCGAACCGTGCGTCCGCCTACTGGACGTGCCCGCTCACCTGTGCGGACGAGTCATCAGACGGGCCCGCCCCAGAAGGTCAGGCAGGCTGCTGCGCCGCCGCGATGCGCTCGTTGCGGAGCGCCTCGTACCAGCGGTCGTCGGTCGGCGGCAGTGCGTTCACGTCGAGGGCCAGCTTGAGCAGCAGGTCCGCGATCTGCGGGTTGCGGGCCAGCACGGGGCCGTGCATGTAGGTGCCGAAGACCGTGTCGTTGTACGCGCCCTCCGTGCCGTCCCCCGTGCCGTTGCCGTTGCCGAAGCGGACCTGGGCGAGCGGGCGGGCGTTGGGTCCGACGTGGGTGACGCCCTGGTGGTTCTCGAAGCCGGTCAGCGGGGGCAGGCCGAGGCGCGGGTCGATGTCGCCGAGGACGTCGCCGACGCACCGCGCGCCGTCGCCGCGGGTGGAGACCACGTCGAGCAGGCCGAGGCCCGGCTCGCGCTGGCCGAGGTCGTTGATGAACTCGTGGCCCAGGATCTGGTAGCCGGCGCAGACCGAGAAGACGATCGCGCCGTTCTCCACCGCCCGGTACAGGCCGCCGTCGCGGCGCAGCCGCTCGGCCGCGAGCCGCTGCGGCCGGTCCTCGCCGCCGCCGACCAGGTAGATGTCGCCGGAGGTCGGGATCGGCTGGTCGCTGCGTACGTCGAGCCGGGCCACGTCGAGGCCGCGCTGGCGGGCCCGGCGCTCCACGACGAGGGCGTTGCCCTGGTCGCCGTAGGTGCTGAGCAGGTCCGGGTAGATCCAGACGATCCGCAGTTGGTTGTCGCTCACGAAAATCCCCTGAAGTCTCGCGGTCAGTTGCCGACGCGGCGGCGCAGGTCCTGGAAGGCGGTGTAGTTCGCGATGACCTCGATGCGTCCCGGCGGGCACAGCTGCACCGCCTGGTCGAGGTCCTCGCACACCTGGAACTGCTGGTTCGCTACCTCCAGGCGCACCGCGAGGTCCAGCTTCCGGTCGCCGACCACGCAGATCGGGTGTCCGGACAGCCGGGTGTAGTCCACGTCCCACAGCCAGGAGGTGTCGGTGCCGTCGGCGCCGCGCGCGTTCACCGAGAGGATCACCGGGGCCGGCGGCGGGTCGATCAGGGAGAAGGTCTCCAGCCAGCCCGCCGGGTTCTTGGCGAGCAGCAGGCGCAGGTCGCGGCCCTGGAACTGGACGACGTCGTAGCGTCCGGCGACCGCCTGCACCTGGTACATGCGCTCCAGGGCGACCTGGGGCGGCACCCCGAAGACGGCGGCGACGGCGGCCGAGGAGGCGGCGTTGGCCTTGTTGGCGCGGCCCGGCAGCTGGAGGTGGATGGGCCAGGCGGAGCCGTGCGGGTCGAGCACGTGGTCGCCGGACAGGGCCCAGCTCGGTGTGGGACGGCGGAAGCCGCACTCGCCGCAGAACCAGTCGTCGCCGGGGCGCTGCATCACACCGCCGCAGGACGGGCAGGACCAGGCGTCGTCCTTCCACATCTGCCCGGCGGCGACCCAGATCACGTTCGGGGAGGAGGACGCGGCCCACACCACCAGCGGGTCGTCGGCGTTGGCGACGACCACGGCCTTCGAGCCGGCCAGGCCCTCGCGCCAGTTCTCGGCGAGCATGCGGGTCTCGGCGGCGCGGTCCAGCTGGTCGCGGGAGAGGTTGAGCAGCGCGATGCACTTCGGGTCGGTGGCCTGGGCGACGCCGACGAGGTACTTCTCGTCGACCTCGATGACCCCGTAGCGGGCGTCCGCGCCGCCCGCGAGAGCCGAGGTGATGCCGGCCGGCATGTTGGCGCCGAGCGCGTTGGAGACGACCGGTCCGGCCGCCTTGAGCGCCTCGGCGATGAGCCGGGTGGTGGTGGTCTTGCCGTTGGTCGCCGAGACCAGGGTCACGTCCAGGTGCCCGGCGAGCCGGCCGAGGAGGTCGGGGTCGAGTTTCAGCGCGACCCGGCCGCCGATCACCGAACCGCTGCCGCGCCCCGCGGCGCGCGATGCCGCCGCGACCGCCTTGCCCGCGGTCACGGCGATCTTGGCCCGCGGCGTGAGCGGGTCCGAGTTGCCTGCCATCAGTTCTCGATCCTCCTTGCCGTACGCGCCGCGCCTGAAGCCTGTGAAGCCTGACGGCCACGTGGTGTGGACCTCAGCCTATCGAGATCCATTCGCACTCCCGAATCGCGGCACCGGCCACCGGTTCCGGCGGTGGGCGCGTGCCGCCGGGGGACACAGGGACCTTACTCTGACCGCCATGCGACAAGGCTCCATCCCGGGCGCCCACGGGCGCGTCCGTCCCCTCGGCCTCCTCGGCGACCCCGTCCTGCACGCCCCCTGCGCGGAGGTGACGGACTTCGGTCCGCAACTCGCGGCGCTCGTGGAGGACTTGTTCGCGACCATGTACGCCGCCCACGGCGTGGGCCTGGCCGCGAACCAGATCGGCGAGGCGCTGCGCGTCTTCGTGTACGACTGCCCGGACGACGAGGACGAGCGGCACCTCGGGCACGTGGTGAACCCCCGGCTGGTGGAGACCGGCGGGGTGGTGCTGCGCGGTCCCGAGGGCTGCTTGTCGCTGCCGGGCCTGGAGGCGGGGACCGAGCGGTACGACGAGGCGGTGGTGACGGGATTCACGGTGGCCGGTGAGCCGGTCACCGTACGGGGGACGGGGTTCTTCGCCCGGTGCCTCCAGCACGAGTGCGACCACCTGGAGGGGCGGGTCTACGCCGATCGCCTGACCGGCCGGCGGCACCGGAAGCTGATGCGCCAGGTGGCGCGGGCGTCCTGGCACCGCTGAGTGCCCTCACCGACGCCGACCGGGGCGCGCAGGGCCGGGGCTCAGAACCCGGGACCGCCCGCCTTGTCGCCGGCCTCGGCGAGGCGGCCCCACAGCAGGTCGGCCAGGGTGCGCACCAACTCCTCCCGGGGGCAGGGGCGTTCACCCAGCCACCAGTCCCCGGCGGCGTGCATCATGCCGACGATCCCGTGCCCCCAGACCCGGGCCAGCTGCTGGGTGCCCGGCCCGACGTCTAGGCGCTCCTCGATGACCTGGGCCAGCTCCTCGCCCATCCGGCGCAGCAGCGGCGCCGAGTGCTTGCCGACGTCGAAGCCCTGCTCGGACTGGTCGCCCGGGGTGCCGGCGCTCTCCGCCGGATGCATCAGGAACCGGTACACCTGCGGGCGGGCCTCGATGGCCGCCAGATAGGTGTCCAGGGTGGCCTCGACGCGCTGCCGACGCTGGGCCGGGGCGTCCAGGGCGGCCCGCAGCGAGGCGAGCAGGGCGTCCGTGTGGCGGACGGCGAGGGCGGCGTAGAGTCCGCCCTTGTCGCCGAAGTGGCGGTACAGGATCGGCTTGGTGATGCCCGCCTCGGCGGCGATGGCGTTCATCGAGGCGTGTGGACCGTCGCGCAGCACCACCCGGTCGGCGGCCTCGAGCAGCTCGCGCCGTCTGCGGTCGGCGGACGTCTGCTGATCGGCCCGCTGCGTGGTGTTCATGTGCTCTCCCCACCCGTGCTGTTTCGGTGACGCCTGCGCAAACTAACACTCACGGGACGAGGGCCCTCGAACGGGAGGGCGAGGGGGTCCCGGGAGTTGACTTTTCTTACCCGTGGGTAACACACTCGGTGTTACCGCAAGTAACATGCACGGGCGTCACTGGAGGGGACATGGCCGAGTTCACCATGGAGCTGAGCGACGAACAGAAGGAGGTCCGGGACTGGCTGCACGGCTTCGCGGCCGACGTCATCCGCCCCGCGGCCGCCGAATGGGACGAGCGCGAGGAGACTCCCTGGCCGGTCATCCAGGAGGCCGCCAAGGTCGGCATCTACTCCCTGGACTTCTACGCCCAGCAGTACTTCGACTCCACCGGCCTCGGCATCCCGATGGCGATGGAGGAGCTGTTCTGGGGCGACGCGGGCATCGCCCTGTCGATCGTCGGCACCGGTCTGGCCGCCGTCGGCGTCCTCGCCAACGGCACCGAGGAGCAGATCGGCACCTGGATCCCGCAGATGTACGGCGACGCCAACGACGTCAAGGTCGCCGCCTTCTGCTCCTCCGAGCCCGACGCCGGCTCCGACGTCGCCTCCATGCGCACGCGTGCCGTGTACGACGAGGCGAAGGACGAGTGGGTGCTCAACGGCACCAAGACCTGGGCGACCAACGGCGGCATCGCCAACGTCCACGTCGTCGTCGCGGTCGTCGACGCGGAGCTGGGCTCCAAGGGCCACGCCTCCTTCATCGTGCCGCCGGGCACCCCGGGGCTGTCCCAGGGCCAGAAGTTCAAGAAGCACGGCATCCGCGCCTCGCACACCGCCGAGGTCGTCCTCGACAACGTGCGGGTGCCCGGCTCCTGCCTGCTCGGCGGCAAGGAGAAGCTGGACGCCCGCCTGGCCCGCGCCCGGGAGAAGGCCAAGAAGGGCGGCGGCGAGCGCGTCAAGAACGCGGCGATGGCCACCTTCGAGGCGTCCCGCCCGGCGGTCGGCGCGATGGCGGTGGGCACGGCCCGGGCCGCGTACGAGGTGGCGCTGGAGTACGCGCAGACCCGGGAGCAGTTCGGACGCCCGATCATCGACAACCAGGGCGTCGCCTTCCAGCTCGCCGACATGCGCACGTCCATCGACGCGGCCCGGCTGCTGGTGTGGCGGGCGTCCTGGATGGCGATCAACGGCAAGCCGTTCACGGCGGCCGAGGGCTCGATGTCCAAGCTCTTCGCGAGCGAGACCGCGAAGAAGGTGACCGCCCAGGCGGTCCAGATCCTGGGCGGCAACGGCTACACGCGGGAATACCCGGTGGAGCGCATGCACCGGGACTCGGCGATCTACACGATCTTCGAGGGCACGAGTGAGATCCAGCGGCTGGTCATCGCGCGGACGCTGGCCGGCATGCCGATCCGCTAGCCGTGTCGCAGCGGCGTGAGCTGCTCGATGTCGTACTTCGCCCGCAGCGCCTCGATCGCCTCGTGGTCCGGCGGGCCGCCGTTTCCGAGGATCTCCAGCAGTTCCTCGAAGTAGCGCTCGTGGTCCGGGGGCGGGCTGGCCTGGAAGAACATCTTGGCCGGCTCGCCCGTCGGGTTCGCGAAGGCGTGCGGACAGCCGGGGGGTACGACGATGACCGTGCCCGGGGTGGCGCGCACCACCCGGTTGCCCGAACCCGACTCCCACTTCCGCCAGCTGTCCGGCGTACGGATCCGCGGCTCGAAGGCGAGCACGTCCAGCTCGCCCTCCAGCACGTAGAACAGCTCCTCGCTGCGGGTGTGCACATGGGCGCCGACGTCGAACCCCGGCGGCACGATCACCTCGAAGGTGGACGCCATGCGCGAGTGCGAACCGGTCACCTTGAAGGTCACGTGCTGGGCCGGCGCCTGCACCACCCTGCCCTGACCGGGCGGCACCAGCAGCCCCTCGGCCGCCGCGGCCAGGCCGCTCACCACGTCACCGGCAGGGCCTCGGGCCCGCGGATCAGCGCACCCTTCTTGAAGGGCACGTCCTCGGGCGCCACCGCGAGCTTCATTCCCGGCACCCGGTCCAGGACCGCGTCGAGGAGCAGCTCCGACTCCAGCCGCGCCAGCATGCCGCCGGGGCAGTAGTGCGGGCCGAAGCCGAAGGAGACGTGCGGGTTGGGGGAGCGCTCGAAGTCGATGGTGTCCGGGTCGGGGAACACCTCCGGGTCGCGGTTGGCCGCCAGGTACGAGACGTAGACGGCGTCGCCCGCGCGGATCCGCACCCCCTTGATCTCCACGTCCTCCAGGGCGATCCGGGACAGCCCCACGGCGTTGCGGTGCGGGATCCAGCGCAGCAGCTCGTCGATGGCCCGGGGGCGGATCTCCGGCTCGGAGCGCAGGCGCTCGGCCAGCTCCGGGCGGGTCAGCAGCAGGTGGAACAGCTGCCCGCTGTTGTTGGTGACCGCCTCGCCGCCGATCTGGAGCAGCACCGCGAGCCCGACGGCCTCCGACAGCGTGATCTCGTCCCGCCCCACGGCGGCACCCAGCAGCGAGGTGACGTCCTCGCCCGCGCTGTCGGACCGGAGCCCGATGAGATCCGAGAAGTAGGCGTTCATCTCGTTCTTGGCCCGCTCGCTGACCTCGGCGCCGTGCGAGGAGGACAGGATCAGCTGGGTCCAGGTGTGCATGGCGTGCCGGTCGGTGGCCGGCACACCCATCAGCTCGCAGATCACCGCGATGGGGAACGGGCTCAGCACCGCCTCGGTGAGGTCGGCGGGCGGACCGGCCCGCAGCATGGCGTCGACCAGCTCGTCGAGCATGCCCCGGGACCGCTCGCGTACGCGCTCCACGCCCCGCGCGGTGAAGGCGGCGGCCACCGAGCGGCGCAGCCGGGTGTGGTCGGGGGGGTCCAGGAAGCCGACCGCGCCGCGCGCCGGGATGAAGTGCGGGGCCAGCCGGGTGACCTGGCGGTCCATGACGGCCTCGCGCCCGAACCGGGGGTCGTTGGTGACCAGGCGGACGTCGTCGTGGCGGGTCACGAGCCAGGCCCAGCCCTCGCCGTTGGGCAGCGAGATCCGGGTGAGGGGTCCCTCGCGCATCAGCTCGGTCAGCACCGGGTCGAAGTGGCTGCCGGGCAGATCGACGGCCGGCCAGTCCCGGACGGGAGGCACGGCCGGGGAGATCGTCTCGTCGCTCATGGCTGCCTCACACTTCGCGTCACACCCCGTGCCGCGGTCCGCGTCACGTCCTGTCGCACGCCCCGCCGCACGTCCGCGGTCTGCCAGCAGCCCAGGGACATCTCGGCGGTGATGCCCGGACCGAAACCGGCCAGCAGCCCGCGCGCCCCGTCGGCGACGCCCCCTTCGTCGAACAGCCGGCGCAGCGCGTCCAGGACGACGGCGCTGGCGATGTTGCCGTACTCGGTGAGCGTCGACCGGCTGAACCGGAAGGCGTGCGGGTCCACCTGGAGGTACTTGCTGAGATCGTCGAGGATCCGGGGGCCGCCCGCGTGCACGATGTAGAAGTCCAGGTCGGCGGCGTCCCAACCGTGCTCTCCCGCCAGCTCCTTGAGCGCCGGCGCGAGCGGCTCCATGGTGGCCGGCACCCGCTTGTCCAGCAGGAAGTGGAAACCGGTCGCCTTCACGTCGTACATGATCCAGTCCTCGGTCTTGGGGATCAGGTACGAGCCGTTGCGTTCCAGCCGTACTCCGGTGCCGCCCCGGCCGCGGACCACCGCGGCGGCGATGCCGTCGCCGAAGAGGCCGTTGCAGAGCAGGGAGCCCACGCCGAGGTCGGTCGGCTGGTAGCACAGCGAGCAGAACTCGCAGGCCACGATGAGCGCGTTGGCCTCGGGGTAGGCGGTGCAGAAGTCATGGGCGCGGTTGATCGCGGCACCGCCGGCCGCACAGCCCAGCTGGGCGATGGGTATCTGGCGCGTGGTGCTGTCGAAACCCATCTCGTTGATCAGCCACGCCGTGAGCGACGGCATCATGAAGCCCGTGCAGGAGACGTAGATGATCACGTCGATGTCGGTGGTGAGCAGCTCCGCGTCGTCCAGAGCACGCTGGATCACGGCCGGGACACGGGACTTCGCCTCCCGTTCGTAGACCTTGTTGCGGTCCTCGAAGCCGGGGTGTTCCAGCGTGTCCTCGATGGGCTGCACGATGTGCCGGGTGCGGACCCCGGTGTTCTCTATCAGCCGGAGCGCGAGCGGCAGTTGAGGATGGTCGGTGTGACGCCGACGCGCCAGCTCCAGCGTCTCCTCCATCGTGATCACGTGCTCCGGGACGGACACCGAGGGTCTGCACAAAGTCGCCATGAACCGTGCCTGCTTTCGCCTCGTGGAAGGCTTGCGCCCCCCGGCCGGAAGTGGTGCACCTTTTCAGGGGTGCCCATCCACGATCACCCACGGGGGCGGTGATCTCTCGCCGGGTTACTCCGTCTCGGGGAAGGCGTCGGCTCGGGACTCGGGGGCGGGCGTCAGGAGGAGGGGCCGCTGCTGTGGGCGATGCACGCCACGTCGATCCGGTCGGCCAGCTTGGCCAGCTCGATGGTGAGGGCCGCGACGGTGTCCTCGTCCAGGCTCTCCTCGCCGGTCTCCACCAGCCGCAGCCACCGTCCGCCGACCGTGCGCAGCAGCTTGCTCACGTCGGACGCGGCGACCTGGAGCGTGCCGCGGTCGTCGACGATCAGAGGCAGGGTCACTTCGCGGTTCACAAAGGGGATCGTAGTCGCGGAAGGCTCACGCTCCGTGCCATACGGTGGTGATGTTGCAGAACTCGCGGATTCCGTGCCCGGACAGCTCACGCCCGTAGCCCGACCGCTTGACCCCGCCGAACGGGAACGCCGGGTGGGACGCCGTCATCCCGTTCACGTACACGCCGCCCGCCTCCAGGTCCCGGACGAAACGGTCCACGTCCGCGTCGTCGCGCGTCCACACGTTCGAACTGAGCCCGAAGTCGGTGTCGTTGGCGATCAGCACCGCCTCGTCCAGGTCGGCCGCCCGGTAGAGCGTGGCGACCGGTCCGAAGGCCTCCTCGCGGTGGATGCGCAGCTCGCGGGTGACGTCCGCCAGGACGGTCGGCGGGTAGTACCAGCCCGGCCCGTCCGGGCGTTCGCCGCCGCACAGCACGCTCGCGCCGCCGCGCACCGCGTCGTCGACCAGCTCCACCAGGTCGCTGCGGCCCTGCTCGCTGGAGAGCGGGCCGACCTCGGTCTCCTCGTCCATCGGGTCGCCGACCTTCAGGGCCCGCATGCCCTCGGTGAAGCGCTCGGCGAAGGCGTCGTACACGTCCGTGTGCACGATGAACCGCTTGGCGGCGATGCACGACTGCCCGGCGTTCTGGGTGCGCGCGGTCACCGCCACCGCGGCGGCCCGCTCGACGTCGGCGGACGGCATGACGACGAACGGGTCGCTGCCGCCCAGCTCCAGCACCGTCTTCTTGATCATCTCCCCGGCGGTGGAGGCCACCGCGCGGCCCGCGGGCTCGCTGCCGGTGAGGGTGGCGGCCCGCACCCGTTCGTCGCGCAGGATGTCGTCGACCTGGGCGGAACCGATGAGGAGGGTCTGGAAGCAGCCCTCGGGGAAGCCCGCCCGGTGGAACAGGTCCTCCAGGTACAGGGCCGTCTGCGGCACGTTCGAGGCGTGCTTGAGCAGCCCGACGTTGCCGGACATCAGCGCGGGCGCCGCGAACCTGATCACCTGCCAGAGCGGGAAGTTCCACGGCATCACCGCGAGCACCGGGCCGAGCGGCCGGTAGCGGACCAGGGCACGGGAGGCGCCGGAGTCCTTCACGTCGGCCTCGGCGGGCTCCTCGTCGGCCAGCAGCTCCGCCGCGTGGTCGGCGTACCAGCGCATCGCCTTGGCGCACTTGGCCGCCTCGGCGCGGGCCTGCTTCACCGGCTTGCCCATCTCCGTGGTGATGACCTTCCCGATCTCCTTCTGATCGGCCTCGAGGAGATCGGCGGCGCGGCGCATCAGCCCGGCCCGCTCGTAGAACCCCGTGGTCCGGTAGGTGCGGAAGGTGGCCTCCGCGAGCTCGATCCGGCGCTCGATCTCCTCCTCGCCCATGGCCTCGTACGTCCTGAGCGTCTCGCCGGTCGCCGGGTTCACCGTCGCGATGGGCATGGCCGACCTCCCTGGGTGCATTCGTGCTTCGACCTTGGCGCGCGGCGTGAGGTGCCGCAACGCGGACGGGTCGTGTCGTTCCTCGTGGTTCCTCGTGGTGTCTCGTCAGTGCGAGTGCTCCGCCAGGCGGTCGAGAAACGCGGCCTGCGCCTTCACGATCACTTCGCGGGCCCGGTCCAGCGCGAACCACGCCACCCGATCCAGTTCGGGGAACTCCTCGGTCCGTCCCGACTTCGGCGGCCACTCCATCGTGAAGGTGCCGGGGACCACGGTCGCCGGATCGAGGTCGGCCTCGACCGCCCAGACCGTGACGAGCTTCCCGCCCGCCTGCCGCACCTCCCCGAGCGGAACGGCCCCGCCCTCGGGCGGCGGCAGCCCCAGCTCCTCCTCGAACTCCCGCCGGGCCGCCTCCCACGCCGGTTCCCCGGAGTCGTACTCGCCCTTGGGCACGGTCCACGCCCCGGCGTCCCGGCGGGTGTAGAACGGGCCGCCCATGTGACCGAGGAGCACCTGCAGCTCCCCGCCGGGAGCGCGCCGGTGCAGCAGCAGACCCGCACTGCGCCTCACGGGGCCACCCCGGGGTGGGCGGCGAGCAGGGTGTCCACGGTGTCCGCGTCCCCGGGGCGCTTGTCCTCGCGGTAGCGGACCACGCGTGCGAAGCGGAGGGTGACGCCGGCCGGGTAGCGGGTGGACCGCTGCAGGCCGTCGTAGGCGATCTCGACGACGAGCTCGGGGCGTACGGTCACGCCCCAGCCGTGCTCCTCGACGGCCAGCTCCTTCAGGCGCCCGGTCTGCCAGGTCAGCAGCGCGTCGGTCATGCCCTTGAAGGTCTTGCCGAGCATCGCGAAGGAGCCGTCGGCGGTGCGGGCGCCCAGGTGGAGGTTGGAGAGCTTGCCGGTGCGGCGGCCGTGGCCCCACTCGGCGGCCAGCACCACGAGGTCGAGGGTGTGGACCGGCTTGACCTTCAGCCAGGACGCGCCGCGCCGTCCCGCGCTGTAGGGGGCGTTGAGCCCCTTGACGACGACGCCCTCGTGCCCGCGCGCCAGCGTCCGGGCGAGGAACTCCTCCGCCGCCCCGGTGTCCTCGGGGCCGTGCACCAGGGTGCGCCGTACCCGCAGGGGCTCGGGGACCAGCCGGGTCAGCTCCGCGTGCCTCTCGGCCAGCGGCAGGTCGAGCAGGTCGCGGCCGTCGACGGAGAGCGCGTCGAAGAAGACCGCGGAGACGGGGACCGCCCGCGCCGCCGTGGCCACGTCGGTGCGGGAGCCGACCCGGCCGGCGGTCTCCTGGAAGGAGCGGGGGCGGCCGTCCGCGTCGAGGGAGATCGCCTCGCCGTCCAGGATGAACCGCTCGCCGGGCAGTGCCAGAGCCGCCTCGGTGACCTCGGGGAGCCGGTCGGTGATGTCGTCCAGGGTGCGGGTGTGGATCCGCACGGTGCCGCCGTCCCGGTGCACCTGGACGCGGATGCCGTCCAGCTTCTCCTCCACCGCGGCGGCGCCCAGCTTGCCGACCGCCTCGGCGACCGAGGACGCGCTGTGTGCCAGCATCGGCAGCACGGGCCGTCCGACGGTGAGCCGGAACCGGTCGAGGGCGCCGGGTCCGTCGGCCAGCAGGGCTTCGGCCACCGTCTGGAGCGACCCCGCGAGCATCACCGCACGCCGTACGTCCGCCGGGGGAGCGTCCGTCGCCGCGGCCAGGCCCTCGACGGCGGCCGCGTCCAGGGCGCCCTGGCGGACCTCCCCGGTGAGCAGGCCGGTCAGGAAGCGCTGCTCGTCCGCCGTGGCGGCGCCCATCAGCTCGCCGACCAGCCGGGCCCGCTCGGCCTGCGAACCGGCGCCGGAGACCGCGCCGAGCCGGGTGAGACGCGCGTCCACGTCACGTACGGTCAGGGTCGGCGCGTCCGCGGGCGGGACGCGGCGGCTCAGCACCTTCCAACCGACGCCGATCCGGCCCTGCGGGAGCCGTCCCGCCAGGTACGGGATGACGACCGGCACGTCCGCCGCCTCCGCCTCCCGGAACAGCTCCGCGAGCAGGACGGTCTTCCGGGACCGCGCCGACGTGGCCGCGACCTCCCGGGACACCTGGGCCAACCGGGCAAGCAGCATGCAGTCATGGTGCACCGCAGCGGGCGGGCGTACACCCCGCGGCTGCCGCGCGGGTCCGGGTACGCCCTTCCCGGGTGCTCCGGAGTGCCCTCACTCCGCGATGGCGGCGTCCAGGTCCGACATGATCAGGTCGCCGACGACCGCCGACGCCGCGCGGTACCCGCCGCTCGCCGCGTGGACGACCTGCTCGGCGAAGCCCATGGCGTTGCCCGCGGTCCACACGCCCGGCACGCTGGTCCGGCCCGTCGGGTCCACCACGGGGTAGGCGCCGAACGGGGTCTCCCGCAGCTGGGCCCCCAGCCGTTCCATCAGGCCGGTCTGCGGGACCGCCTTCGGGGCGACGAACACCACCGTGCGCTCGTGCGCCGTGCCGTCCGCCAGCCGCACCCCGGTCAGCCGGTCGTCCTCGACCCGCAGGGCGGCCACCTCGCCGGGCACCACCTTGACCCCGGCCGCGGCGAGCCGCCGCAGGTCGTCGTCGGACAGCTCCCGCTCGGCGACCGTGTGCAGGAAGAGCGTCACGTCGTCCGACCAGCCGGACACCATGAGGGCCTGGTGCACGCTGAGCGGGCTGGTGGCGAGGACGCCGAAGCGTTCGTCCCGCACCTCCCAGCCGTGGCAGAACGGGCAGTGCAGCACGTCCCGGCCGTACCGCTCGGCGACCCCGGGCACGGCCGGCAGCTCGTCCCTGAGACCGGTGGTGACGATCAGCCGGCGGGCGTGCACGGTGTCCCCGCCGGCCAGCTCCACCGCGAAGTCCCCGTCCCTGGACACGTCCACCGCGCGGTCGCGGACCAGTTCCACCCCGTAGCGGGCGATCTCCTCCCGGCCGAGGGCCAGGAACTCGGCGGGGGACATGCCGTCCCGGGTCAGGTAGCCCTGCATGTGGTCCGAGGGCGCGTTGCGCGGCTCACCGGCGTCGACCACCAGGGTGCGCAGGCGGGAGCGGCCCAGGACGAGCGCGGCGGAGAGCCCGGCCGCGCCGCCGCCGACGACCACCACGTCGTACGTCCCGGACGGTGCCTTCAGGTCCTTCGGGTCCTTCGGGTCCTTCAGATCGTTGAGGTTCGTGTTCTGGGTCATGGTGACCACCTCCACCCAGAAGGTCGCTCGGATTCGACAGGATTGACAAATAGGTTTGCCGGAACTGCAATAAAAGCATGACGACCGCAGACGATGTCCTCGCCGGTGTCGGGCCGAGGCTCCGCCAGGTGCGCAAGGAGCGGGAGGTGACCCTGGCCGCGCTGTCCGAGGCGACCGGCATCTCGGTCAGCACCCTGTCGCGGCTGGAGTCGGGCCTGCGCAGACCGAGCCTCGAACTGCTGCTGCCGATCGCCCAGGCCCACCAGGTGCCGCTGGACGAACTGGTCGGCGCGCCGCCGGTCGGCGACCCCCGGGTGCGCGCCAGGCCCATCGTGCGCCACGGCCGTACCCACTGGCCGCTCACCCGCCAGGCGGGCGGGCTCCAGGCGTTCAAGGTGCTGGAGCCCGAGCGCAGGGAGGAGCCGGACCCGCGCACCCACGAGGGGTACGAGTGGCTGTACGTCCTCTCGGGACGGCTGCGGCTCGTGCTGGGCGAGCACGACGTGGTGCTGTCGGCGGGGGAGGCCGCGGAGTTCGACACTCGGGTGCCGCACTGGTTCGGGTCGACGGGGGAGGGGCCGGCCGAGTTCCTCAGCCTCTTCGGCCCGCAGGGGGAGCGGATGCATGTACGGGCGCGGCCCGCGCAGGCATGACCCCGCACCCCGCACCCCGCACCCTGTACCCCGCACTCCGCACCCTGTTCCCCGATCGGCAAGCGACCGCTTAGTATGCGGTTGACCCGGTCGGACGACGCAGTCGGTGGAGGCCCCGCATGCAGGCATGGCAGGTGCACGAGAACGGCGAACCGGGCGAGGTGATGCGCCTCGCGGACGTGGCGCCGCCGACGCCCGGCGAGGGTCAGGTCCTGCTGAGGGTCCGCGCCGCGAACATCAACTTCCCGGACGCCCTGCTGTGCCGCGGGCAGTACCAGATCCGGCCGCCGCTGCCGTTCACGCCGGGCGTGGAGATCTGCGGCGAGACCGAGGACGGGCGCCGCGTCATCGCCAACCCCGCGCTGCCGCACGGCGGCTTCGCCGAGTACGCCCTCGCCGACGCCCGCGCCCTGCTGCCCGCACCGGACTCCCTTGACGACGCCGAGGCGGCCGCCCTGCACATCGGCTACCAGACCGGCTGGTTCGGCCTGCACCGCCGGGCCCGGCTGGAAGCCGGCGAGACCCTGCTCGTCCACGCCGCCGCGGGCGGCGTCGGCAGCGCCGCCGTGCAGCTTGGCAAGGCGGCCGGCGCCACCGTCGTCGGCGTCGTCGGCGGTCCTCAGAAGGCGGCCGTCGCCCGCGAACTGGGCTGCGACGCGGTCGTCGACCGGCATGCCGAGGACGTCGTCGCGGCCGTGAAGGAGGCCACCGGCGGCCGGGGCGCCGACGTGATCTACGACCCGGTGGGCGGCCAGGCCTACGCCCAGTCCGCCAAGGCCGTCGCCTTCGAGGGCCGGATCGTCGTCGTCGGCTTCGCGAGCGGCACGATCCCCAGCCCGGCGCTGAACCACGCGCTGGTGAAGAACTACACGATCCTCGGCCTGCACTGGGGCCTGTACAACACCAAGAACCCGAAGCTGGTCCGGCACTGCCACGAGCGGCTCACCGAACTGGCCGCACAGGGCGCCGTCAAGCCGCTGGTGAGCGAGCGCGTCCCGCTCGACGGGGCGGCGGACGCCGTGCAGCGCGTCGCCGACGGCAGGACGACCGGCCGGGTGGCCGTCGTACCCGAGAAGGCAGTACCGCAGACACCGCAGACCACGAACACGCAGACCACGAACACGCAGACCACGCACACGCAGGCCACGGAGAAGGGAGCCGCCGCATGACCGACGCAGCGGAACTGCGCCGCCGTACCCAGGAGTTGCTGGCCGCCCACCCGCCGGCGACCACCGGACGCCTGGACTTCCTGCGCGCCCGCTTCGACGCGGGACTCGCCTGGGTGCACTACCCGAAGGGCCTCGGCGGCCTCGGCGCCCCGCGTGCCCTCCAGGCCGTCGTGGACGCGGAGTTGGCGGCGGAAGGGGCCCCCGACAACGACCCGCGGCGCATCGGCATCGGCCTCGGCATGGCCGCCCCGACCATCCTCCAGTACGGCACCGAGGAGCAGAAGCGCCGGCTGCTGCGCCCGCTGTGGACCGGCGAGGAGGTCTGGTGCCAGCTCTTCAGCGAGCCGGGCGCCGGATCCGACCTGGCCGCCCTCGGCACGCGCGCGGTACGGGACGGCGAGGACTGGGCGGTGAGCGGGCAGAAGGTGTGGACGTCCAGCGCGCACCTCGCCCGCTGGGCCATCCTCATCGCCCGTACCGACCCGGACGTGCCCAAACACCGGGGCATCACGTACTTCGTGTGCGACATGACCGACCCCGGGGTCGAGGTGCGGCCGCTGCGCCAGATCACCGGCGAGGCCGAGTTCAACGAGGTGTTCCTCACCGACGTCCGCATCCCCGACTCCCGCCGCCTCGGCGAGGTCGGCGACGGCTGGCGGGTCGCGCAGACCACGCTGAACAACGAACGCGTCGCCATCGGCGGCACGCCGATCCCCCGCGAGGGCGGCATGATCGGCAAGATCGCCGAGACCTGGCGGGAACGCCCCGAACTGCGCACCCACGACCTGCACCAGCGGCTGCTCGGCCTGTGGGTCGAGGCCGAGGTCGCCCGCCTCACCGGCGTACGCCTGCGCCAGCAACTGGCGGCCGGTCAGCCCGGACCCGAGGGCGCCGGCATGAAGCTGAACTTCGCCCGGCTCAACCAGGAGATCAGCGGCCTGGAGGTGGAACTCCTCGGCGCGGACGGCCTGCTCTACGACGACTGGACCATGCGCCGCCCCGAACTGGTCGACTTCACCGGCCGCGACGCCGGATACCGCTACCTGCGCTCCAAGGGCAACAGCATCGAGGGCGGGACCAGCGAGGTCCTGCTGAACATCGTCGCCGAGCGCGTCCTCGGCCTGCCCGCCGAGCCGCGCACCGACAAGGACGTCGCATGGAAGGACCTCGCCCGATGAGCGCACAGCCGGAACCCGCCCTGCTCCTCTCGGAGGAGGAAGAGGCGCTGCGCGCCGCCGTCCGGGACCTGCTCACCGACCACTGCGACCCGGCGGGCGTCATCACCCGCACCGAGTCGGCCGCCCGCCACGACGTGCCGCTGTGGAAGGCCCTCGCCGACTCGATGGGCCTCGCGGGCCTGCTGATCCCGGAGGAACTGGGCGGGCAGGGCGCCACCCACCGCGAAGCCGCCGTGGTCCTGGAGGAACTGGGCCGCGCGGTCGCACCGGTGCCGTACCTGACGAGCGCCGTCGTCGCCACCGAGGCGCTGCTGGCCTGCGGGGCCGACGACCTGCTCGGCGAGCTGGCGTCCGCCACCACCGTCGCCGTGCTCGCCGTCGGGCTGCACGTCGCACCGGGCGGCGCCGTCCCGCGGGCGCGCCTCGAAGCGGGCGCGCTGCACGGGGAGTTGACCGGCATCGCCGACGCGTCCGTCGCCGACGTGCTGCTCGTGCCCGCGGACGACGGGGGCCTGTACGCGGTCGGCGCCGCCGACGCCGCGGTCACCGGGCAGGTGTCGCTCGACTCCACCCGGCCGCTGGCGCGCGTGACCCTGGACGGTGCCCCGGGGCGTCGTCTCGGCGACGCGGAACCGGCCGTACGCCGTGCCCTGCGGACCGGTGCCGGGCTGCTCGCCGCCGAACAGCTGGGCCTCGCCGAGTGGTTGCTGACCGAGACGGTCCGCTACCTCAAGGAACGCAAGCAGTTCAACCGCCAGGTCGGCGGCTTCCAGGCGCTCAAGCACCGGCTGGCCCGGCTGTGGCTGGAGGTGGCGGGCCTGCGAGCCGCGGCCCGGAACGCGGCCGACGCCCTGGCGGCCGGCGCGGACACCGACGTGGCCGTTGCCGTGGCCCAGGCGTACGCGGCCCAGGTCGCCGTGCACGCCGCCGAGGAGGCGCTGCAACTGCACGGCGGTATCGGCATGACGTGGGAACACCCGGTCCACCTGTACCTCAAGCGGGCCAAGGCCGACTCGATCGCCTACGGAGCGGCGGGCACCCACCGCGCGGCGCTGGCCGAACTGGTCGACCTGCGGGCTCCCTGACGCACCTGGCCGCGGTGAGGTGAACGACCGGCGGCGGTCCGGCCAACTCACCGCACGGCTCTGCTCCCTGGGGCCGTCGGGACCCCATACTCACAGGCGTCCCGTACGGCACTTCCAGGGAGGCAGAGCATGGCCCTCACCACCCGACGCAGAGCCCTCACCACCCTCGGCGCCGCCCTCGCGGGCGCGGTCGCCCTGCCCGCCGGCCCCGCGCTGGCGTCACAGGGCGGGCACGGTCCGCGCCCGCTGTGGCGTGCGCACGCCCACAACGACTACGAGCACCCCCGGCCCCTCCTCGACGCCCTCGACCACCGCTTCGGCAGCGTCGAGGCCGACGTCTACCTGGTCGGCGGCCAACTCCTGGTCGCCCACGACCCCGAGGACCTCGACCCGACCCGCACCCTGGAGTCGCTCTACCTCGACCCGCTCGCCGCCCGCGTCCGCGCGCAGCACGGCCGGGTCTACCGACGGGACCGCGGCTCCCTGCAACTCCTGATCGACATCAAGACCGAGGGTGAGGCGACCTACCTCGAACTCGACCGCCGACTGCGCGCCGCTACAAGCACCTGTTCACCTCCTATGCCCACGGGCGGGTCTTCCCGGGCGCGGTCACCGCGGTCGTCTCCGGCGACCGGGCGGCCCGTGCGCCCATGGAGGCCCAGCGCAGCCGCCGCGCCTTCTACGACGGCCGCCTCACCGACCTCGGCACCTCGGCACCGGCCTCGTTCGTCCCGCTGATCAGCGACAACTGGACGCTCAACTTCACCTGGCAGGGCGTCGGCACCTTCCCGGCGGCCGAGCGGCGCAGACTGCGGGACATCGTGGGCGCGGCACACACGCGCGGGCAGCGGGTGCGCTTCTGGGCCACGCCCGATGTGGCGGGGCCGGCGCGGGACGCCGTGTGGGCCGAACTGCTCGCCGCCGGTGTCGACCACCTCAACACCGACGATCTCGGGGGCCTCGAAGCGTTCCTCGACGCGCACCGGGACGCGTAGGGCAGCGTCTCAACACCACTCGTTCGGAGGACAGGTCAGCCGCCCGGACGAACCCTCCGCTACGCCACACTTACGGCCGAACGCCGCGAAGTGGACGTGGCGGAGGAGGTTGACGATGGCCGTTTCCATCTCTGTGGTGCTCTTGCTGTCCATCCTGGCGGTGCTCTTCCTGCGCAACGGCGGGCTGAAGGTCTCGCACGCCCTGGTGTGTCTGCTGCTCGGCTTCTACCTGGCGAGCACGAGCATCGCCCCGACCATCAACAGCGGACTGACCGCCACGGCGGACATCGTGGGCAGCCTCAGACCGTAGGGCGGCGGGCGGTGGCGGGGGCCGCCGCGTCGTCCCGCGCCGTCCCGGCGGGAGGCGGGGGCTCCGGCCGGCCGGGCAGCAGCAGGCACAGCGGGACGGCGAGAGCGGTGAGGGCCACCGACCACCAGAAGGCCCGGTCGAAGGCGCCGGCCAGGGCGCTCGGGCCGTGGGCGCCGAGGGCGGTGTGCTGCAGGACGACGGCGAGCACGGCGATGCCCACGGAGCCGCCGATCTGCTGGGCGACACGGGTGATGACACCCGCGTCCGGGATCTCCTGGTGCCGCAGCCCGACGTAGGCGGCGCCCATCGGCGCGATCATCGCGGCGCCGAGCGCGATGCCGCGGACGAACAGCGCGGCCATGAGCACGGTCCCGCCGGTGCCGGCGGTGACGAAGGCGAACGGCACCGTGGCCGCGGCGACGAGGGCGAAGGCGGCGACGGCGACCCGGCGGGGGCCGACGCGGTCCATGTACCTGCCCGCCAGGCCGCGCGCGAGCAGTGCCCCCACACCCTGCGGCACGAGCGCGAGCCCGGCGCCGAGGGCGTCCTCGCCGCGGACCTGCTGGAAGTACAGGGGCAGCAGCATCATCGGCCCGTACAGGGCGATGCCGCCCAGGAAGAGCAGGGTGGCGGAGGAGGCCACCGCGCGGTGGCGCAACAGCCGCAGATCGACCAGGGCGCCGCCGGGGCGGGTCAGGGACCGGGCCGTGAAGCCGCCGACGAGGGCGAGTCCGCCGAGCAGCGGCACGAGGACCGCGGCGCCGGTGGATCCGGCGCCGCCCTCGACCCGGGACAGGCCGTAGACCAGGGCGGCGACGCCCGGGCAGAGCAGGATCAGGCCGACGACGTCCAGGCGGACGCGGGGGCCGCCGGGCTCCGGCCGGTCGTCGGGGAGGTTCCGCAGGGCCAGCCACCCGCCGACGACGCAGAACGGGATGTTGACGAAGAACATCCAGCGCCAGTCGGCCAGATGCAGGATGAGGCCGCCCAGGACCGGGCCGAGGATCGGGCCCAGCGCGGTGGGCACCGTGATGATCGCCATGACCTTGCCCGGGTGGCTGCCCCTGGCCGCCTGCATGAGCAGCGTGGCCATGAGCGGCATCATGATGCCGCCCGCGAGGCCCTGGACGACACGGAAGACGATCAGACTCGTGGCGTTCCACGCCAGCGCGCTCAGCACCGAGCCGAGCAGGAAACCGCCCAGCGCCGCGATCCACAGCCGTCGGCCGCCGAAGCGCGCCTGGGCCCACACGGCGAGCGGGATGGTGACGAACACCGCCAGCAGGTAGCCGGTGCTCACCCACTGGACCGTGGCCAGCGGGGCGTCGAACGCCATCGCCAGGTCGTCCAGCGCGACGCTGACGACGGTGGTGTCGAAGACGACGGCGAGCGCGCCCACGACGAGGGTGGCCCCGGTGCGCCAGACGGCGGGGTCGACGCGATCGGGACGTGCTGCCGCGGACGCGGCCCCATGGGGGGTGCTCACGAACCCCCACCTCCTTAAGATAGAGCGTCCTTTCTTACGGTCGCCAGAGTAGGGCGATAGGATAAGAAAGGCAATTCTTTCTCGCTGGGAGGAGGCGTGGATGGCGCAGCGGCGCCGCGGAGCGGCACTGGAGAAGGCACTCCTGGACGCGGCCTGGGACGAACTCGCCGAGCGCGGCTACGCCAGGTTCACCATGGACGGCGTCGTCAGGCGCGCCGGCACCAGCCCGCCGGTGCTGTACCGGCGCTGGGCGGGCCGCGACGAGCTGGCCCGGGCAGCCGTCGCCCATGTCCTGGAGGAAGCCCGCGTCGACACCCCCGACACGGGGAGCCTGCGGGGGGACGTGCTCGCCCTCATGCGGGAGATCGGCACCGCCAACGCCCAGCTCGTCATCCTCATGTACGCGCACCTGGCCGGCTACTGCCAGGAGACCGGCACCAACCCCGGCGAGCTGCTCGACGCGGCGCGCGGGAAGTCCGCTGACGCGCTCGCCGAGGTCTACGACCGGGCCGTCGCCCGCGGCGAGGCCAGGCCGGAACGGCTCACCGGGCGCGTCAGGTCCCTCCCCTTCGACCTGTTGCGCCAGGAGATCCTCGCGACCCTCGCGCCGGTCCCCGAGGACGTCGTCGAGGAGATCGTCGACACGATCTTCCTGCCCCTGGTGCGCTGACGGCCGAACGGGAGGCGTCGGACAGGAACTAGGCGTCCACGACCCGGGAGCGGATGAGGAAGCGCACCCCCTCCGGCGCCTCCAGCGAGAAGCCGCTGCCCCGGCCCGGGACCACGTCGACGATCAGCCGGGTGTGGCGCCACGCCTCGTACTGGCTGCGCGACATCCAGAACTCCACCGGCTCCTCGACGCCGTCGACGGCCAGTTCGCCGAGCAGGATGTCCGAGGCGCCGGTGCGGAACTCGCCCGCCGGATAGCACATGGGTGCGCTGCCGTCGCAGCAGCCGCCGGACTGGTGGAACATCAGCGGGCCGTGCGCCTCGCGGAGCCGCCGCAGCAGTGCGGACGCCTCGGGGGTCAGCTCGACGCGCGGGGTCTCCTCGTATGTGTCGCCCATACCGCACATGCCAGCACGGGGAACGTTGCGAGCGCGTTGCGCGGCACCCGTGGCGGCCCGTTCGCCTCCTCCTCCTCCTCGTCCTCGGTGAGAAACCTCTTTTGACATACCTATCTGAACATATCTATTGTCTCGGGGTGACCGCCTCCAGCACCCCTCGCCGGGACCTCGACCGCATGGCCTCCGGGCTCGCGGCGTGCCTTCCCGGCCTGCACCGGGCGCTGGACCGACAGGTCACCGCCCGGTACCCGCACCCCAAGCCCCCCGAGGGACAGCTCGCCCTGCTGCGGTACGTCGCGCAGCACGAGGGCGTCACGGTGCGCGAGGCCGCCGAGGCCCTGCTGATGAAGCCGAACAACGTCAGCGCCCTGGTCTCCCAGCTCGTCGAGCAGGGTGACCTGGAGCGCCGGCGGGACAGCGCCGACAAGCGGGTCGCCCACCTCCACCTCACGGCCACGGCCCGTGAGCGAGTGTCCGAGGTGCGGGAACTGGAGACCGAGTTCATCCGCCACGCCCTGACCTCCCTCACCGAGGGCCAGCAGGGCGCGCTCGGCTCCGCCCTGGACGCCCTCGACGCGTTGACGCGGCACCTCCACCCCGGCGTCCGCTGAGCCGTGTGCCCGCCCTCGCGGCGCGTCGTTCCCTTCCCGCACCACCCCTGAATCCGGAAGCGAAGCTCCTCCATGCCCTCCACGTCCGTGGATCACCCCGCCATGCCCGCGGCCGAGCCCGCCCCCGCGCCGGGGGCCGCCGGCCGCCTGCGGTCCAACCCGTGGCTGACCCTCCTCGCCGTCGCGTTCGGCCTGTTCATGGTCCAGCTCGACGGTTCCGTCGTCGCCATCGCCAACCCCGAGATCGGCAGCGACCTGCACGCGTCCACCGCCCAGCTCCAGTGGGTGACCAACGCCTACCTGCTGGCCCTCGCCGCCACCCTCATCCTGGGCGGCAAGCTCGGTGACCGCTTCGGCCGCCGCACCTACTACCTGGTGGGCGTCGCCGGCTTCACCCTCGCCTCGGTCGCCATCGGCCTGGCCGGTTCGATCGAGGGCGTCGTCGCCTTCCGCGCCCTCCAAGGCGCCTTCGGCGGACTGCTGATGCCCAACACCCTCGGACTGCTCCGCTCCGTGTTCCCGCCCAAGAAGTTCGGCATGGCCGTCGGTATCTGGGCCATGGTCTCCGCCGTCGCCACGGCCCTCGGGCCCATCGTCGGCGGCCTCCTCGTGGAGCACGTCGACTGGGAGTCCGTCTTCTACGTCAACGCCCCCATCGGCGTCGCCGCCATCGCCTTCGGCGCCCTCGTCCTCCCGGAGAGCCGCAACGCCGCGGGCCGCGAGCGCTTCGACATACCCGGGCTCGTCCTGCTCGCCCTCGGCCTCCTGGCCGTCGTCTTCGGCGTCGTCAAGGGCGAGACCTGGGGCTGGACCTCCGCCGGCACCCTCGGCGCGGTAGCCGCCGGTCTTCTGCTCCTGCTCGTGTTCGGCCGGTACGAGACCCGGGTGGAGCACCCGCTGCTGCCGATGCGCCTGTTCCGCAGCCGCGCGCTGACCATCGGCGCGATCGTCACCGCGCTGAACTTCTTCGTGATGCTCGGCGTGATCTTCTTCGTCATGCTCTACCTGCAGAACGTGCGCGGCTTTACGCCGGTCGAGGCGGGCGTGCGCACGCTCCCGCTCAGCCTCGCCTCGCTGGTCGCCTCGCCGCTGGGCGCGGCCCTGACCCAGCGCTTCGGGCCCCGGCTGACCATGCCGCTGGGCATGCTGCTGCAGGCCGCCTCCTGCTTCGGCATGCTCACCTGGCAGACCGACTCCGCCTACGCGACGATGTGGCCGCCGTTCATCGCGCTGGGCCTCGGCGTCGGCATGGTGATGGCCGCCTCCTCCGACGCCATCGTGGGCAACGCCCCCGTCCGGGACGGCGGGGTGGCGGGCGGTCTCCAGGCGACGACCCTGCAGATCGGCGGCGCGCTCGGCACGTCCGTGCTGGTCTCCCTGATCAGCGCCAAGGTGGGCGCCACCCTCACCGGTGAGCTGACCGGCGCGGGCGTGCCCCCGGCCGTGGCCCACGGTCTCCAGGAGGCCCGGGACGCCGTGGCCATGGGCGTGGCGCCCGTCTCCGGCGAGATGCCGGCCGGGCTGCGGGCCGCCGTGGTGGAGGGCAGCGGGCAGGCGTTCATGAACGGCGTGCACGTGGCCGTGGTCGTCACCGGCGTCCTCTGCGTGCTCGGTGCCGCCCTGGCGGCGGCCGGACTCAGGCCTCCCCGGCCGCGGCACGCGGAAGCACCGTGACCCGGTGGAAGTTGCACCCCGGCGGCGCCGACAGCGCCGACAGCGCCGACAGCGCCGTCGGCCCCGGTGGACCCGGGGCGAGGTCGGCCGGGGGCCGGGACTGATGGGCCTTCAGGGCGATGCTCACCAGGCTCAACAGCAGATCCACGTCCGCGTCGCAGTCCAGGTGCACGGTCACCCAACGGGAGCCGGGCACCAGACGGATGGCGGTGGAGGCGCCCAGGTCGTACTGGAAGCGCTGGATGGCCCGGTGGGTGAGGTGGAGGTCCACGTCCCGGTCCGAGTGGAAGTGGACGATCTCGTCGCGGACGGAGCACAGTGCCCGTCCGGTTCCGCAACTGGCCGGGCCCGGCGAGAGGTCGGGCCAGGCTTGCAGCCGCTCGAAGGCGCGCTGGGCCGGAGTCATGGCCCTATCGTCGCCCGCTCACCGCTTCGCAACCAGAGGTTGAGCGATTTGTAACCGGCACGTGAGGTCGGCGGGAGCCTGCCGGGGCCCCGCCGACCGTGTCCGACGTGTGCCGGGCCTGCGTCAGGGTGCCACGCAGCCGATCGAGTCGACCGGGAAGTCATTGCCCGTCGACGTGGCGGTGAAGCCGAAGGTCACGCTCCCGTCCGGTGGTACGACGCGGTTGTGGTCCACGTTCCGGACCGTGACCGTACCGTCGGTGCCGCTGGTCAGCGAACCGTTCCACACCCCGCCGAGCGTGGTCCCGCCGCCCGGCTGCCACTGCACGGCCCAGCCGTTCAGCGGCTCGGTGCCGTGGTTCATCACCTCGACCGAGCCCTGGAAGCCGCCGCTCCAGGAGTTCTCCACCGAGTACACCGCCATGCAGGAGCCGGTGTGCGTGGGCGGGGTGGTCGGGTCCGTCGGGGTCGGGGTCGGGGTCGGGGTCGGATCCGGGTCCGGGGTGCTGCCGGAACCGCGGATGCCGGTGACCTCTCCGTTGCCGCCGTCGAAGACGACGTCCGAGCAGGAGAAGAAGTTCTCCTGGCTGTCCGAACGCACCCACTGCATGAAGATCAGCGCGTTGCCCGAGCGGCCCGAGGGCAGCGCGAGGTCCCAGTAGTAGTGGCCCCCGTCGGTGCCCGGCGAGCCCTGCTGGGGCGGGTCGGTCACCGTCTGGATCAGTTCCAGGTCGTCCCAGCCCAGCTCGGATGTGGGCGACCAGCCCGGCTTGGTCAGGTACACCCGGAAGTCACCCGGGTGGGCTGCCCAGTTGCTGTACTGCACCGGGATCGTCGCACCCGACGTCAGGTGCGTGCGCGGCCAGTCCGAGCGGGCGGCGTTGTAGGCGGAGAAGTCGTACGGGGAACGGTCGCCGGCACTGCACAGGGTGCCGTCCGGCACGTAACCGGCGCCGCGGCCGCCCGCGTTGGAGTCGAGCACGGCGAACCAGTTGTACAGGGCCGTCGCCCCGCTCTGGTCGAGGGCGGCCTGACAGGCGGGGTTCGTCGGGTCGAGGGCGCCGGTGCCGGTCTTGGCGTCCAGCTGGCACAGGTAGGTGCGGGAGCCGGGCATCATCGCCACGCCGTGCGCCTCGGCCCGCCCCTGCCCGAGCAGAAGGGTCACGCCGAGCGAGCCGAGCAGGGTGGCCAGTACCGCCGCGAGGGTGAGGAGTCTGGTGCGTCGAACCATAGGGGTCTCCTGGTTCCGGTCCGTGAGTGGGCTGAGGAGTGAGTGCCTGAGCGGATGTCTGGATGATCGGTTCATGACTAAATGATCGGTTCATGACAAGATCGGGACGATGTCCCGTGGAACCCCCGCCCGTCCGGGGCGGTCGCTTCGACCGGACGGGCGGGGAGGCGGGGCCGTTACACCGTGGTGCAGGCGGTGTCGTTCAGGCGGAAGCCGGTCGGCTCGGCGAACGCGCCGCCGTAGGTGCCCTGGAAGCCGAACGACAGGCTGCCGCCCGGTGCGATCCGGGCGTTGTGGCTCGCGCCGGTAACCGTGACGGCGCCCGAGGGCGGTGCCACGGACGCGTTCCAGGCGTTGGTGATCCGCTGGCCCGAGGGCAGGGTGAAGCCCAGCCGCCAGCCGTCCACGGGAGCCGTGCCGGTGTTGGTGACGGTGACGTCCGCCGTGAAGCCGTCCTGCCAGACGTTCGTGCCGTACGACACCGCGCACGCCGACGGGCCGCCCGGGTCGCCGGGGTCGGGATCGGGGTCGGTGCCGCCGGGGGTGCCGGTCTCGATGGTGGAGGAGAAGGAGTTCACGGCCAGTCCGGCGCCGTTCTGCCAGGGCTCGAACCCGGCCTGAACGCTCGTCAGGTACCAGTCGTCCTCGGCGAGTCCGCGCGCGACGGTCGCCCGGACGAAGTCCATGACGTCGAAGCTCCAGCCGGTGATCGCCGACGGTGCCACGAACGACAGCACGTCGTTCGAGCCGTTGCCGCCGCTCCACACCTCCCAGGTCCGGCCGCCGACGGAGGCCGTGCCCACCGGTGAGCCGATGGGCTGGATCGGACCCACCCTGTTGAACCAGATCATGATCTCGGTCCGGTTGACCCCGTCGGTGCGGGCCGTCGGGTCCAACCATATGTCGTACGAGGCGTTGTAGACGGCGTCGTCGACGAAACCGTACGAGATGCTGGACGGCGCCGCGGAGACGGTGTCGAGCCGGGCGGGGAGGTCGGTGCCCGGTGAACAGGTCGTGTAGTGGCAGCCGTTGAAGACCGACGGGTACGACTTCGGCGCCCCGTTGGTCGGTGCCGAGCCGTCGGCCTGCGTGACCCGGAAGCCGGTGTCGGTGGCGGTGACGCACTGGGTGGCGGAGGAGCCCCAGCGGTTGTTCTGGACGACGTACCTGCCCTGGATCGTCGTCGTCCCGAAGGGTTCGCAGATCGTGGTGTCCGCCTGGGCGGGCGCGGCGGCGGTCACCAGGGACGACACGAGGGCGAAGGCCGCGAAGGCCGCGCCCAGAGCTGCCAAGAGGCCGCGCGGGGCGCGGGCCTGGGGCCGTAACGTTCGCATGGGGGCCTCTCCGGAAGGGTGTGGGGGGAGGGGGGAAGGAGGGGCCGGTGCGGGAGCGCTCCCAACTCCCCACTGATGGGAGCGCTCCCACTTACCGGTTGATGGGACTGTAGAAGCGGTTCATGTTCCTGACAAGACTGTGCGCGCCAGAGTTGTCGAACGAATCTCGAAGTCCCAGGTGAGAGGAGTCCCGCCGGGCGCGCTCCCGGCGGCCAGGTCGCTCAGGCGGAGTCCCGGAGCACCAGCTCCGTACGGAGGATGACGTGCCGCCAGGCGACCGGGGCGTCCTCCATCTCCTCCAGCAGCAGCCGCACCATCGTGCGGCCGATCTCCTCCAGCGGCTGCCGGACCGTCGTCAGCGGCGGGTCCGTGGGCCGGGCCGGGTGGAAGTCGTCGAAGCCGATCACGGCGACGTCCTGCGGCACCCGTCGGCCCGCGGCGCGCAGCGCGTTGAGCGCCCCGGCGGCCAGCGTGTCCGAGGCGGCGAAGACCGCGTCCAGGTCCGGGTGCCGGGCCAGCAGGTCGGTCATCGCCCGGTGCCCGCTCTCCTCCGTGAAGTCGCTCCCCTCGACGACCAGCGACGCCCCCGCCGGCCCGCCCGCCGGCTCCAGCGCCTCCCGGTAACCGCGCAGTCGGCACTGGGCGACGTACATGTCGAGCGGTCCGCTGATGGCCCCGATCGTGCGCCGGCCGGCGTCCAGCAGATACCTCACCGCGCCGCGCGCACCGCCCGCGTTGTCCGCGTCGACGTACGTGACGCACTCCTCGCCGGAACGCCGGCCCAGCATGACGGTGGGCAGTCCCGCGTCGGCGAGCATGTCGGGCAGCGGATCCTCGGCGTGCACGGACATGAGCAGCACCCCGTCGACCCGGCCGCCGCGCGCGTACTCCACGAAGCGCCGCCGCTCGGTGTCCGTGCGGACCAGGGTGAGCAGCAGCTGCAACGGGGTGTCGGTGAGGGCGTCGCCGACGGCGTGGACGATCTCCGTGAAGAACGGCTCCCCGAACAGCCGCCAGTCCGGCTCCGTCATCACCAGCGCGACGGCGTCCGCACGGTGGCCGGCCAGGGAACGGGCCGCGAGATTCGGCACGTACCCCAGCTCGGCGATGGCCCGCTGCACGGCGCGGCGCGTCGAGTCGCGCACGCCGGCCGCGTTGTTGACGACCCTTGAGACGGTGCCCCGCCCCACGCCTGCGCGGGCGGCCACCTCCTCCAGCGTCGGCGTACCCGGACGCTGCCTGCCCATGTCCGCCCGCCTTCCCCCACGAGATCGTCCGATACTACGGTGACCGGGCGGGTCGCCTGCCTGCCGGGACGGCGGATCACGGAGCGGCGAGGCCGGGGAGCCTCGCGCCCCACGCGGCGGCGCACAGGGCACGGTCCACCTCCTCCGCGTAGACGGCCGCGCCCAGCCACGCGCGGGCGAAGCGCCCGGTGTCGGCCGGGAGCAGCCGGCCGAAGGGATCGCGCGCCCGTTGCGCGGCGGTGGCGTGCAACTCGGCGAGCAGCTCACCGGCGGTGCCGAGGCCGTACCGGCGCAGGCGCGCGGCCTCGGACTCCCGGTTCCCGGGGAAGGCCAGCACGCGGCGGCCACCGGACGCGGCCTGGTGGACCCGGCGCCGCAGCAGATGCACGGGAGCCTCGTCCGCGGCGGTCGCCGCCTGTACGGACGGTGTGGTCCGCGCGTCGCCCGCGGGGCCCGACGACGCCTCCGCGGGCAGGTCCGCGCGGCGGAGCCGGTCGAGACCGAGGTCGGTCCGGCTGTCCGGATCGGTGGGACGGCTCGCCGCCAGCAGCGACGCGCGGGGCTGCGGGGCCGGCGTGAGCCGGGCGACCACGCGGAGCCGGGCGCTGCGCGCGGACGCGAGCTGGGCGAGGAGGCGCAGGTTCTCACGGTGGGGCAGCGCGGGGTCGTCGTGGGCGGCGGCCAGTCGGACCGTCAGCCCGTCGCAGTCGGCGAGCAGACACTCGCCCGCGGCCTCGCGGACCGTGCCGACGAGCGTGATGTCGAGAAACAGCAGGTCCTGGCCGTCTCGGCCGTTCTCGCTGTCCCGGACGGTCCGTTCGGCGGCGTGGGGAGTGTGGTGCGCCCTCGGTACGTCCAGGTCGCCCGCCAGCGCCCGGGCCACCTGCTCGGCCACCGGTACCGCCCACAGCCGGTCGAGCGGCTCGGCGTACCACGAGACGCCGGGCGCGCGGACGGCCCGCACGCCCGTCCCCGCCCCCAGACGGCCCGTCGGGGAGACCGTCGCCCCGGACACGGCGAGTCCCGCGCGCGAGAGTTCACGGGGCGTCAGGGAGGTGTCGCCGATGCGCACGGCACGGTCCGCCGATCCCGTGGCCCGTTCGGCGCCGCCCGGGGCCACGTCCGGGACCGTGTAGAGCCGCCCCGCGGCATCGGCGGTCCAGGTGACGGTGCCCGCGTAGCCGGTCGTCGTGAGGACCGGCTCGGCGAAGAGCCCGTACAGGCGCAGTGACCCGTCCGGTGCGTACGGCTGGCGTACTCTGCCGCGCAGCCCGGCGAGCTCGGGCCCCGTGGCGTCCGGGATGCGGTGCGCGAGGAGGAGGACGTCGCGCAGTGCGGCGCCGAGATCGCTCAGGCGGTGTGCCGGGTCGGCGGCACGGGCCGCGCGCAGCGCCGTGACCACGGCGACGGCGCGGCCGGAGGCACGTGGGAGGCCGGCGAGCCGCGCGGTGTGCGCGGCCCGCAGCAGCTCCGCCTGGAGCACGGCCCCGGCGCCTTCGACGCCTGCCTCCAGCACGGCGGCCGCCGCGGCGTGCAGCGCCGCCGAGGCGGCGCACTGGGCGGGGGTGGCCGATTCCGGGGCCGGGACGTCGCCGGGAACGGCGCCGGGGGCCTGGGCGGCGGCGGGTGGGGCAAGGGTCGGGGCGGGGTCCGGGGCGGGGGCTGAGGCCGGTCTTGGGGCCGGTCTTGAGGCCGGTGTTGAGGCCGGTGTTGAGGTCCCGGCCGGTGCCGGAGGCGTTTCCTGCGGTGGCTCCGTGGGCGACGGCGCCCCGACCGCCGGTTCCGCGGGCGACGGCGCGCCGACCGCCGGTTCCGTGGGCTCGGCGACCGGGGCCGCCGATGCCGCGGCGGCCCGGTGAAGGCAGTCGGGCGCGAGCAGGCACCCGCAGCGGATCGCCCCGGCACTGGACACGACCCCGTCGGGGGCATGCAGTTCGAGGTCGGTTTCGTCGTCGACCGCGATGCGCACGATGTCGCCGTCCCGGACCACCGGCCGCCCCGAGACCTTGGCGACCCCCGCGTCCAGCCGCTTGCGCAGCCGTGGTGTGAGCGCGGCGACCAGCTCGGCGGTCACCGAGGGGCTGACCGGCGGAAGGAGCGGGCTCATGCGATCTTCTCCCCTACCCAGCGGGCGAGTTCGAGCGGACTGAGCGCGGCGACCGGCATGCCCGCGGCGACGAGCTGCCCGGCCACTCCGGTGGAGTAGCGCGGGCGGCCCGCGTCGTCGAGGCCGGCGCAGCCCAGCACATGGCAGCCGGCGCCGACCAGGGCACGGACCTCGGCGAGCAGCCCGCCCAGCGGATAGCCCTCCTCGAAGTCGCTGATGACGACCACGAGGGTGCGGGACGGCACGGTGACGAGCTCACGGGCGTGCCGCAGCCCCGCGGCGATGTGCGTGCCCCCGCCCACGCTGACCTCGAGCAGCAGGGACAGCGGATCGTCGACGTGGCCGGTGAGGTCCATGACCTCCGTGGAGAAGGCCAGGAAGTGCGTGGACAGGGTGGGCACGCCCGCCAGCACCGACGCGGTGAGGGCGGCCCAGACCGTGGACGCCTCCATGGACCCCGACACGTCCGTCACCAGGACCAGCCGCCAGTCGGCCGATCTCCTGGCCCGGGTGCGGAAGACGGGGTGCTCCGGAAGGACCCGGACCGTGCCGTCCGGACCTCGGTGTGCCGAGGCCAGGTTGGCCCGCAGGGTGCGGGGGAGGTCGAGGCCGCCGCCCGGCCGGCGGCTGGGGCGCGGCACCACGGTGCCGTGCAGCGCGGGGCGCAACCGGGTGGCCAACTCCCGGGTCAGCGCCTCGACCAGGCGCCGCACGAGCGGCCGGAGCGCGGCCAGCCGTGCCTCGGGCAGGCCTCCCGCATGCCGCAGCACGGTGCGCAGCAGATCGACGGAGGGCCGCACGCTGTCCGGGTCGAGTTCGGCCAGGACGTCCGGCCGGCCCGAGGAGGCCGCGGCCGCCAGGACCTCCTCACGGATGCCCGGCCCGAACAGCGCCGTGAGTTCCTCCGACCACTCACGCACACTCGGGTACGAAGGCTCCCGGCCGCCGCCCGAGCCGCCCCGGCCCGGACCGGTCAGGTCACCCCGGCTGCCCTCGCCGCGTCCGCTGCCGTACAGCTCGTCCAACGCGGTGGCCGGGGCGATCGCCGCCGGGGACAGCCAGTCGGTACGGCGACCGAGCACGAGCCGCCAGCGGTCGGCGGGCGGGAGCCGGTGATCCGCGGCGCCGACGGACGCGGCGAGGGGCACGGCGCCGCCGGACGGGGCGGGTGGCGGGGCGCCGACGGCAGCCGTGGCGGTGCCGTGGGGCCGGTCGGCGTCGTCGGCCGGGGGCTGGAGCCGGTCCGGATCTGAGGCCGACCCCGCTTCCGATCCCGGACCAGGACCAGGACCAGGGCCAGGGGCAGAACCAGGACCAGGACCAGGCCCAGCGCCAGGGTTACCCGGACCTGGGATCGATCCCGGGGCCGGGGGCAGCAGCCTCAACCCGTCGAGGGCGGCCCGCGCCATGAGGTCGGCGCGGGTCCACAGGGCGAGGGCCGTGGGATCCACCCCGCCCGTGTCGGCCGGCCGGTCCACGCCGACGCGCTCCTCGACGACGGACAGCAGACGGTCGCGGGCGGCCGGGCTCAGGGTGTCGAAGCCGCCGCGCAAGGCCGGCAGCCGGTTCAGGAACTCCCGGTCGGCCAGCTCCGACACCCGGTCGAGAAGCGGCTCGAGCGCCGGGGCCGCCGACTCCAGCAGCGGACCCGCGGCCGTCAGCAGCCCGGTGAGCCGGGCGGTGAGCGTGGAGCGGGACGCGCGGTCGCGGGCCCCGTCGACCCAGGACGCGGCACGTTCGCCCAGTACGTCGGGATCCTCGTGCCCGAGGAGCACCCGGACGGCTCCGGCGGCGCCGCGCATCAGGGGCGAACCCTCGCGGGCCAACCGGGTCAGCGCATCGGCCAGCCGGACGCCGCCGAGCATGTCCGCGCGGTGGGCCAGTTCCAGCAGGGCGTGCGCGTCCGACGGGTCCTCGGCACCGCTCAGCCCGTCCACCTGACGCACCGCCGCGGCGGTGAGCAGCTCGGCCACGGCGGTGGCCCGCAGCGCACGGTCCTCGTCGGCACCGAGCCCCGGGAAGTGCCCCGCCCGCAACCGGTCCAACAGGCCGAGTCCGGCGAGGAGTTCAGGCAGGGTGGCGGCACCGGGCAGCACGTCGGCGGTCTCCGTGAGCCGTGCGTCCGCCAGGTCCGGCAGACCGCACTCGGCCGCCTGCCGGAGTCCGTCCAGGGTCTGCGCGGCGGTGGGACCGCCCTCGTCCCGCTCCGTCCGCCACCGCTCGCGCAGCACCCCCTCGGCGGCCTGCACGGGCGTGACACCGTGCACGCCGACCGCGGACAGCATCGCCGCGGTGGCCGGCGTCCAGCGCACCTCCCACCGTGTCGTCAACGCCTCGGCGCCGCCCGCACCGACGGTGCTCCGCGCCTCGGCGTAGGGCACGCCGCACACCGTCAGGCGGCGCAGCAACAGGTCGCGCGCGCGGTCCAGCTCGGACCGCAGGGGGGCCAGCCGCAGATCGCGGGCGGTCGTCGACGCGGTGCCCCCCGGGGCGCCGCCGCCCCGTGCGGTGCCACCCGTCCCCGCCGGCCCGCCGCCGTCCGGCCCTGGGCCCGGCAGCCCCAGGGCCGTCAGCTCGGCCTCGACCGCCGGAACGAGGCCGCTGCGCGGTGCGTCCGGGGCGGGGCGGCCGCCGCGGGTGCCGACGAGCACCTGTTCCATCGCCCTGGCGACGGCCCGCCCCCTGCCGTACGGCTCGCCCTGCGCGAGTACGGTCTGGACCGCCTCGACCAGCTCTCCCCGGCCGGCCGCCGGCAGCCCGCGCAGCCGTGCCAGGTCCGAGGCCAACCGCACGATCTCGCGTGCGTCGGCCGGACCCGACGGATGCCCGAGGCCGCGCAGCGCCGCACACACGCGTACGGCCGCGTGCGTCAGTGCCTCCTCCAGCGCCCCCGGATCACCGGCCGCCCGCAGCACCAGATGCTGCCACTCGGGGTCCCGGATGCCGGCGGGGTAACCGGACCGCTCGTCCAGCAGGGCGTACGTGTACGGAATGAGGGACGTGATCCACCCGGAGCCCCCGCCGGCCGGCCCGGCGGGGACTGCGGAGCCCCCGCCCTGCCCGGGTTCGGCCGCGTCGGCCGGGGAGACGAGTGCCGGCGCGTGGAAGGCGCCCACGACCAGGGCGGCCCGCGCACCGTCGGCGGTGGCGGCGGCCAGCCGGGAGCGCATCCACGCCTCGCGCCGCAGATCCAGCTCGGGTACGCCGCCGGACGCCACGGCCTCCTCGCGCAGGGCCCAGCCGGTCAGGAGCGCGGCGCGGCGCAACGCCTCCGGCCCGGATCCCGGAGCCGCGGCCTCGACGAGGCGGTCCCACAGATCCTCACCGGGACGACCGGTGAGCCTCGCCCGCAGCGCCTTGCTGAGCCCGGAACGGTCCGAGAGGTCCGGCTGCGATTTCGGCGCCACGGGTGCCGTGCGCGTGGTGGTGGGCACCGTGGGCGCGGCGGGGGCTCCCGAGCGGCTCCCCTCACGCCACGCCCGGGCGGCCAGCGGCAGGTCACAGGCGACGACCGGAACGCCCCGCCGGGCGGCCCAGCGCACGGCGGCCAGCTCGGGGGAGAAGTCGGCGAACGGATAGAAGGCCGGTCCCGACCCCTCCTCCCCACCGCCGGCCGCGGCCAGCGCGACCGGCGCCCGCGTCTCCTCGTGGCCCAGCCAGGGGAGCCACTCCTGCATCTCGGCCGGCAGCTCGACCAGCAGGACGTCCGGGGCGGCCCGGTCGAGCAGCGCCGGCACGGCCGCGGCCAGGGACGGCGCGTGATGCCGTACGCCGACGAGGAACGGCACCCCGGGACCGGTCAGCGCCGCGACCGCCTCGTCCGCGGACAGCGACGAAGAGGGGGAGTGGCAGCCGGGGGAGGACGGGGAGGGGGACACGGCGGTCAGCCCTCCAGGACCGTGCGCAGGTCCCACAGGGTGCGCCAGGTGGCGGAACCCTGCTCGGCGCGGCGCCTGACCGGACCGTCCCAGTACCCGCGCAGCCGCGCCGCGTCCGCGGGATCGTCCTTGCGGACCACACCGAGGAGATGACCCGGCAGCAGGCCCAGCACGTCGCGGTCCCCGGGGAAGTACGCCGAGGCCAGACCCAGCGCGCCGGCGACCGAAACGGCCTCCGCGGTGCTCATGACCGTGGAGGGGCGCTCGACCTCCCAGCCCTCCGCCGACCGGCCCTCGCGCAGGTCGCGGAAGGCGACGACCAGGGCCTCCAGGACCGCCTCGTCGACCTTGAAGGGCGCGCCGGCCCGTTCCACCGAGGCCCGGGCCTGGCTGCGGACCAGGGCCGTCTCGGCGTCGAGGTCCGGAATGGGGCCGACCGTCTCGAAGTTGAAGCGCCGCTTCAGCGCGGCGGACATCTCGGAGACGCCCTTGTCGCGGAGGTTCGCGGTGGCGATGAGGTTGAAGCCGGGGGCGGCGTGCGCCAGGGCGTCGTCGGTGCCCGAGAGTTCGGGAACGGCGATGCGCCGCTCGGAGAGCAGGGAGACCAGGGCGTCCTGCACCTCCGGCAGACAGCGCGTCACCTCCTCGACGCGGGCGATGCCGCCGCGGGCCATCGCGGTCAGGACGGGGGAGGGCACGAGAGCCGTCCGGCTGGGGCCCTGGGCGAGCAGCAGGGCGTAGTTCCAGCCGTACTTCAGCTGGTCCTCGGTCGTGCCAGCCGTGCCCTGCACCACCAGGCCACTGGTGCCGCACACGGCCGCCGACAGCAGTTCGGACAGCATGGACTTGGCGGTGCCGGGCTCTCCGACGAGCAGCAGTCCGCGCTCCCCGGCGAGGGTGACGACGCACCGCTCGACCAGCGACCGGTCGCCCACGAACTTGCCCTCCACCGTCAGTCGGCGGGGCACGCCCTCGGGCGTCTCGGCGCCCTCGGGCAGCCGCAGCGCACGGCCGTCGCTGCCCATGACGAAGGTGACCACGGCGCGGGGGGTGAGTCGCCAGGCGGGCGGGCGCGGACCGTCGTCGTAGGCGGCGAGGAAGGCCAGTTCGGCGGCGTAGCGCTCCTCGGGCGGCACGATCTGGCGGGCGGTGTCGGGGGAGAGGCTGGTGGTCATCGACGGATCTTCCGGTCGGGTCGGGCGGTGGTCGCTGGGGCGTCGAGCGGGGTCATCGGCGGCGGCCGCCGCGCGTGGCACGGGTGGTGAGCTGCTCGTAGGCGGGCGCGTCCCGGTCGCGCACCCGGGCCCAGGCGCGGGTGAACAGCTCGGGCACCGGGAGCAGCGGAACGGAACGGAATCCCTCGCCGACCGGGTACAGCCCCTCCTTCCACGTCTCCACCGGCAGGGCGGGCGACTTGAGATCGCGCCAGCCGCAGGGCAGGAAGAGGGAACGGCCGGCCCGCGGCCGCTTGGCCTCGACGACCAGGTCCGTGGCGGCCAGCTCGGCCCGCGCCTTCTTCGACCGCGCGGGCCGCCAGCCGGTCCAGCGGGCGCAGTTGCGGTCGGTCGGATCGGGCAGGGCGAGCAACTGCAGGTAGAGCGCCGCCGCGTCCTCGCTCAGGCCGTGGGTCCGGGCCACCTCGATGACGAGCGCGGGAACACTGACCGTGGGGTCCTGGGCCGCTCCCTCGGCCCCCGCGGGATCCAGCCCGGCGTCGAGGCTGCGTGCCAGTTCGTCGCCCACAATCGTGCGCAGGGCCCGCACCCCGGTGCCGCGCGCGGCGCCCACGAGCCCTTCGAGCAGTCCGAACACGGCGTCGTCCGGGCCGGTGAGACCGGCCGGTCGCACCAGGACGGTCTCCCGGTCGCCGTGCCAGGGCCGCAGGGCCAGGGCCTCCCCGATCCGCGTCGTGCCCTCCGCGTCGGCGCCGCCGGTGGCGGGCAGCCCGTACGCCTTGCGGAGTTCGGCGGCGGTGGTGCCGCCCTTCTCCGTCCACTCCACGTCCAGGTCGAGCAGCAGTCCCGGGTCGGTGAGACGGCGGCGCACGGCGGCCAGCCCCTCGGGCAGGGCCGCGCGCAACGGGTGGCCGTGGGGGAGGGCGTAGGCGAGCGAGGCGAGGGCGTCGACGGCGCCGGTCAGGGTGTAGCGGTGCGGCACGGCGGCGGGGTCCTCCGCGACCAGCCGGCCGTTGTTGTCCGGTCGTTGGACCGTGGTGCGGCTGAGCCAAGGGGTGCGCTCGGGATTGAGCACGGCCTCGGCGGAACCGACCGGCAGGCCGTCGAGCGTGCCGGCCAGGTCCTCGGGCAGGCGGACGAGGGAACCCAGGCGTTCGGACCAGACCCGGCCCACGGCGCCCGTGTCAGGTCCCGCCGTCCACAACCCGGCCGGATCGTCGGGCAGCAGCGCGCCGATGAGCGCCGCCCGGTCGGTGGCGAGGAGGGAGTTCAGCATGCGGTTGCCCGCGTCCAGTTGACGCGGCTTGAGTCCGGTCGTGGCGAGTGCGCCGGCGTCGAGGCGCTCCGGTTGCGCGGCGAGGAGCACGGTGGCCTGCAGCGGTCCCAGGCCGTGGCCGGTGGCCGCGGCGAGATCGGCCGGAGCCCCGGGCCGCCAGGGCGGGGCTCCCTTGTCGCGGGTCAGCCGGGCGACCGCGGGGAGCGCGCCGGCGGGGAGCGCCGGGGCGTGCCGGGTCTCCTTCTCCAGCGTGAAGTGGGCGACGGCGCCGAAGACGCCCGCCGGATCGTGTTCGAGCGCCAGCCAGTTGACGCGGTCCCGGGCGGTGTCGACGTTCTGGCAGCCGAGGACGACCACGGTGCGGCCCTCGCGTCGCAGTACCTGCCCCGCACGCTCCCGCTGCCGGTGCTTGTCGTACGGCTCGCCCAGGACGATCTCCCGGATGCCGTCCCCGGGTGCGGCGAGCGGTCCTTCGGCGAGCGCCTCGAACAGGAGGAGCAGCGCCTCCCGTTCCGCCGCAGGCAGGGTCGGTACGGTGGCGCGGTAGGCCAGCGGCCGCAGCACGCCCAGCAGCTCCGGCCAGGTCATGCCCATGCGGGGGACGGTGTGCTCGTCGCTGTGCCACCCCTCGCCGAGCGCGGACCTACGGGTGCGCTCGGGCAGGTGCATGCCGTCGGCGGGCTTGCCCGAGAGCACGTGGTTCACGGCACGGATCTGCCGGAGCGCGGTCCACTGGCTCTCGCCGCCCCACGACCCCCACATGCGGGCCAGGCCGTCGGCGGCCGCGCGCAGGGTGCGGTCGTCGCCGTGCTCGGGCCGGTAGTCCGCGAACATCCCCTCGGTCCGCTTCCGTTGCGGCTTGGGCTGCTCCACGGGCGGGGCGACGAAGCGGGCGACCGCGTCAGCGATCTGGACCGTGGTGCGGACCAGAGCCGTCACACCGACGAGGAGCCGCTTGTCAGTGAGCCCGGGCAGCGCACGGGCCACGATCCGCAGTACCACCTCGTCGGCGGTCGGCACCACGGGCCTGTTCGCGGCGGTCGACCCGCCGGTCGACGCGCCGGTCGACCCGGTGGCCGTTCCGGAGTCCGAGTCGTGCCTGCCGGCCGCCTCGTCCGCGGCCTTCGCCGCGCTCACCTGCGCCTGGCGCTCCGCCAGCGCCCGCACCGCCGTGCGCAGCAGGTCGGCCGCCTGCTCGTCGGTGAAAGCGCGCAGGACGGCCGACGACCGCTCGTCGCGGGGGCGCAGTGCGTGCCAGAAGGAGACCGGCGGGACGAACGGGGTGCCGGCGGCGAACTCCCCGCCCCGCTCGTTCGGCGTCACCCGGCCGAGCACGCCCGCGTCGCTGCCGTCGTCCGGCGCGTACAGGGCGACCTGGCGTCGCGTGCGCGCCACGACGGGCGCTGCGCCTCCGGGCAGGCGCAGCGCTCCGAGCGGGGTGACGCGTTCGCCGCGCCCCAAGGCGCGCAGCGTGACGGTCCGGCCGTCGGGCGTCCCCGCCGTGGTCAGCGCCTCGCCCGCCGCCTCCTCGGCGCGCACCCAACGCCCCAGCACGGTGCCGTCGGTGCCGAACGGGCTCAGCTCGAGACCGGGTTGCAGCGGCAGCACCTCGCACTGGTCCTGCAGCAGCGTCGCGTCGTCCCTGATGCCGGAGCGGAGGAAGGCGGGCAGCGACGCGCGACTGTGCGTGCCCGTCGCCGGGTCGTACTCCAGCCACACGTGCTGCCGGCCCTGCCTGCCCTGCCGCCAGTACGACGTGCCGTCGCCGATGACGGGCCTGCTCGCGGGCAGTACGGTGTCGCCGGCGTGCAGGGTGCGTGCTCCGGTGGCCCGGCCGCCGTCGGGCAGCGGGACGGACGGGGCGACCTCGTCGTTGCGCCACCAGTGGGAGATCTGCTCGCCCGTGAGCGTGAGGATCTCGGACGGCCGGGTGGACCAGTAGCCGCGCTGCTTGCCGTCCTGCCACCACACCACGAGCAGTTCCCCGTCGGCGTAGCGGAACTGCGGGCGCTGCCAGCGGTCCAGGTCGGCCGGGAGCCGCAGGTCGTGGTCGAGCAGAATCCCGTCCGGGCCGACGACGACCGCCTTGTGCCCGCGGCTGAGGATCAGGCAGGGCCAGGCCTCGTTCACGATCAGCGCGGTGTCGCGGTCCGAGCGGGTCCCGGTCCCGGTCCGGGTGCCGTTGCCGTTGCCGTTGCGGGCCCGGGTCTCGGCGTCGAGCAGCCGCAGGGCTTCGTCCAGGGCGGGCCAGCCCAGTTCGTCCAGGAGGCCGGTCCGCAGGGTGCGCCCGAGCAGTGGAGCCGCCTCGTACCCGGCGGCACGGGCGACGGCCTCGGGATTGACCCGGGGGGCCACCGACCGATAGGGGCTCAGCCGGTTCAGCGCCTCGCGGGCTCCGGGCAGGCCCCTCGCGCCGGCGAGTTCACCGACGGCGCCGTCCAGCCACTCGCTCAGCACCCCGCTCAGCACGCGGTGGTCGGCGAGATGGTCCAGTACCCGGCTCGACTGCCGCTCGTGCCCCGCGGCACCGATCGCCCGCAGCAGCAGGGGGCGCAGCCGCGGGTCCGCGGCGACGGCTGCCAGATCACGCCGCTCCGGCCGGGTGTCCCGTACCCAGCGGTCCAGCCCGAGGTGGACCTCGGTGTCGGGGCCGGGCAGGGCGAGGGGGATGTCCTCCGCGGCGCACAGGTCGAGCAGGGCGATGTCGACGCCCACGTGCCGACGGCCGGTGAACAGGTCGACGGCGCGTCCGTCGGCCCGCAACCGGGGCGCCATCCGTACGACGAGGCCGAGCGTGGCCGGGGAGCTGTCGCACACCGTGGCGCCGCGCTTGCGATGGGCGGCCCAACGGCTCAGCCAGTCCGCCGCGTCGACACCGCCCGCGGCCTCGGCCACCGCGCCGCTTCCGGCCGCCGTCCCGCCGTCCTCGCCGGTCAGCAGCCGGTCGGCACCGCACTCGGCCAGCAACTCCAGCCAGAACTCGTCACTCTTGGTGCCGTGGTCCAGGCCGGCCGGCATGATCTCCAGCATCCGTTCCCGGACCGCGGGCCGCCGCTCGGCGAGGACGGCGAGCGTCGCCCGGTAGGCGGTCCAGAAGGAGGCGGGCGCCCGGACGGCGGCGGGCGAGGCGACCAGGTCGGCGACGAGGTCGCACTCCGCCTGCACCCGGGGCAGCCCGGCCGCCTTGATCAGCACGCGCGCGTCCTGCGGCAGCGACGCGTACGGCGGCATACCGGCCGCACAGCGTTCCACGGCCAGCTGACGGAACTGGGCCCAGGCCTCGGCGGCGTCCAGTCGGGCGGCCAGGTCCCCCACATGCTGCTTCAGCGCCTTGACCGTCAGCGCCCCGGCGAAGGCGAACTCCAGGAACACGGCGCGCTGCCGCTGCTCGTCGACGGCGAGCGCGTGCACCCGCTCCGCCTCCCGCGCCTTGCCGAAGAAGGCGGCGGCGTAGGTGGTGTTGTCGAACTGGAGGAAGATCCGCGCGGCCTGCTCGAAGAAGGTCGGCAGGAAGTGCGGCACGGCCCGGCCGAGCCGGTCGCCGAGCTTCTCGAAGCCCTCCTTGGCGGTCCCCGGGCGGGACTTGGCCTGACGGACGAGCCGCTCGACGTCCTTGACCAGGGCCAGCGCGTGGTGCCCGTTGGCCGGGTCGTTGACCAGGGCCCAGGCGGGGAATCCGAGGGTCTCCCGCCTGACCTGCCCGACCTCGGGAGTCTCCGCGTCCCGCACGAGGCCGAGGAAGTCCAGAGCAAGGTCCTCGGCCTCCCCGAGGGTGCCCGGCACCAGCCGGACGACGCTGCGCTCGCCGAGCGCGGCATGCGTGTACGTACGGACCGTGAGGGTGTCGGCGTCCTCCCGGCCGCTGCTGCCGGGCGGCAGGAGCGCGCCGGCCTCGAGCAGTGCCGAGGCGGTGGCGTCGTCGGGGCCGGTGACCTGTCGCGCGCCGGTGGCTTCCTGGGGCGCGGTGGTGGTCTCCATGGCGTTCACGCGGCCCGCTCCTCGTCCTCGATGTCGCGACCGGCGTACAGCGCGGCCGCCATGCGCATCCCTTCCGACCAGGCGACCGGACCGACCCGGCCCAGCTTGAGCACCCGCCCGGCGGCGTCCGTCCACATGAGGGGGCCGGTCTCCGTCTCCTCGTAGCCGTCGTAGTCGCCGACCCAGACGCGGGCCTCCACGGCCCGGCCGTCCTCCCAGGCGGAGCAGACCGCGTATCCGCCCCGTACACGGTGGCCGAGCTGGGTGACCCGGCCGTGCAGGAAGCGCAGCTCCTTGAAGGCGCCGCCCGCGTACTCCTCGACCGAGGCGGCCTCGGCGTCGAGTCCTACGGGGCGGTGCCACACCTCGCGGAAGAGCTGCTGAGCGCGCTGTTCGACGCCGAGCTCGACGGCGAACTCCCGCAGCTCCTCCAGGTCCTCCAGGAGCACCGGATGCGGGAGACGGACGAGGTCGGGGGAGACACGGACCGTGTCACCGTCGAGGTCGACGAGGCCGAGGCCGCGCTCGGGGTCGGCGTCGCGCAGGAATCCCGCGACCTCGCCGTCGGCACCGGTGACCACGAGGTCGCGCAGGGCGGACCGCCAGGCGGGGTCGGGCCACACCCGGGTGAGCACGGCGAGGGGCACGGGCAGCGACCGCACCATCCACCGCTCCACGTCGCTCAGGCACTGGCGTTCGTGCCGCTCCAGCCACTCGACGAGCTGGCGCAGTCCGACCACCGCGGGATCGTCCGCGAGCTTGGCCGGCACCGACTTCAGCCGCCGTCCGGTGGCGTTGCGGCACACCACCTTCCCCTCGTCCAGGGCGACCTCGTAGTCCCCGGCCGTCACCCACCCCATGAGTGCCTCCCCGCACCGCAGTGATCAAGTGCTGACGACTGTAGGCGAGCCCACTGACAACGCCGTCGGCGCGGGGGACGCCGGTCGTGGGAGGGGTCACGGGGCGGGCGAGTGGAGAGCCGTCAGTCGTCCAGGCGGACCGGCATCAGCACCGAGAACGCCCCCTCGTCGTCCGCCCGGCGGATCGCCAGCGGCGCGGTGGGGGCGGGCCCGAACTCCAGGACGAGCCGGTCCCGGTCCGCGGCGGCGAGCGCGTCCAGCAGGTATCCGCGGTCGACGCCGACGTGGTGCGCGGCGCCGTCCGCCTCCTTGTCCGGGGCGCCGTCGCCGCAGACGATCACCGTGCCGTCGTCCACCGTCGAGAGCACGCTGACGTCGCGGGCCCGCCGACCCGGCTCGCGGTCCTCGGCCACGCGGACGGGGCCGGACTCCAACGCCTCCCGGAACTCGGGCACATCGACGACGACGCGCCGCCCGGGCGGCAACTGGACGAGACGGCGGTAGTCGGGGAAGTCGTGGGCCAGGCGCCGCCCCGACGCCTGGCGCTCCCCTGCCTCCAGCGTCACGCGGTCACCCTCCACGGCGAAACGGGCGGGCCCGTCGTCGCCCAGCAGCGCGCGCATCGCGTCGACGAGCGGCGCGGGCACGACGACCTGCTCGCGCGCTCCCCCGTGCCCGACGACGGCCAGACGCGCGACGGCCATCCGGTAGCGGTCGGTGGCCACGACGTGGAGCGCGTCGCCCTCGACGTCGAACAGGACGCCGCCGAGCACCGGCAGCTCGGGGTCCCCGCCCGCGGCGAAGCGGACCGCGTCGAGCGCGTCCGCCAGCGCGGGCGCGGGAAGGGACAGTCGGACGGTGCCGGTACGCGGCGAGGCGGTCATGGGATTCTCCCTGTGGTCGAGTAGCGCTTCGAGCGTGGAGAACTCGCTGCGGGCCTCGGCCAGCCCCCGCTCCAGACGGCGCAGGTGCGCCTGGAGCAGCCCTCGCACCAGGCCGGCGTCCGCCCCGGACCAGCCGGCCAGTACCAGCCGGATGTCGGCCAGCGGCAGCCCGGTCCGCCGCAGCCGGGCCAGCACCCTGGCCTCGTCGAGCTGGCCGGGGGCGTACCAGCGGTAGCCACTCGCCGGATCGACCCGGGCGGGGACCAGTACACCGGCACGGTCGTAGAACCGCAGGGCGCTCACGCCCAGTCCGCTGTCGCGGGCCATCTCCCCAATGCTGCGCATCTCGTTCTCCACGTCGGGGACTCTGCGCCCTGAACCAGGTCGAGGGTCAATCATGAGGGATTCCCGCAGGAGCGGCCGGTGGGCCCGTACGGCCGTCCGTCTGCCATCCTTGCGCCGTGCAGAAGCCCAGTGCCGTCACCCCGGACGCCCCCGCGGCGATACGGTCGCCGCTCCTCACCCAGGAGTGGCTCGACCTCGCCTTCATCCACTGGGCCGTCGAGCCCGCCGCCGTGGCGGGCCTCATGCCGCGCGGCACCGTCCCCGACACGCACGACGGACTCACCTACGTCGGGCTCGTCGCGTTCCGCATGCACCGGGTCGGATGGTTCCGGCTGCCCGGGGTCCCGTACCTGGGCTCGTTCCCCGAGACGAACGTGCGTCTGTACAGCGTGGACGCGCACGGGCGGCGCGGCGTGGTCTTCCGGTCGATGGACGCCTCGCGGCTGATCCCGGTGGTGATGGGGCGAGTCGGCTTCCGGCTGCCCTACCTGTGGTCCCGCATGACCGTCCGCTCCGTGGGCGACACCGTGACCTACACCAGCTCCCGCCGCTGGCCGGGACCGCGCGGCGCCCACAGCCGCATCACCCTGCGGACCGGCGAACGCATCCACGAGCCCACGGCCCTGGAGCACTTCCTCACCGCCCGCTGGGGCATGCACAACATGTTCTTCGGCGGAGCGGCGTACCTGCCCAACCACCACCCCCGCTGGCCCCTGCACCGGGCCCGACTCCTCTCCTGCGACGAGGACCTGGTCGCGAGTGCCGGGATACCGGCGACGGGAGAGGGCCCGGTCAGCGTCCTCTACTCGCCCGGGGTCCCGGTCCGCCTCGGTCGTCCCGCCCTGCCGGTCTCCGCCGTCCCTGCCGCCCCTTGACCTCGGGCGCAGCGGGACAAGGACGCCGAAGGGTTCCTCACCCTCTTCCGACCCGACGCGCTCCGGACGACCGGACACGACAAGGTGCTCCTGGGCCTCGACGCGATCGCCGAGTTCACCCGCGCGGTGCTGCCCCAGGCCGTATGGGACGGCGACGTCACCTACGCCAGAACCCCGAAGTCCGGAGCGGATGAGGCAGATGGCGCGGGGTCACGGTCCGCGAGGTCATGCGGCACCGTCCGGCATTCCGGGAGACCGGGCGATCTCGTCCTCGGCGGCTTCGACGATGGCCAGTACGGCGGTGGCCGCGGCCGCGGGGTCGCGGGCCTCGACGGCTTGCACGACGGCGCGGTGAGCCGGCAGCGAGGCCTCCACCGCGCCGGAGGTCCGGGTGCTGACGAGGAAGCTGTGCTCCAGCGCGATCGCGACAGCACGGCCCAGCGAGCCGAGGAGACGGTTGCCGCCGGCGTCGAGCAGGGCCCGGTGGAAGGCGATGTCGGCCTCGACGTATCCGCGGCGGCCGGGCCCGGCCACCGCGGCCTCCGGCATGCCCGAGGTCTCCAACGTCCCCCTGCCCGCCAAGCTGCTGAAGGCCGGCGTCAAGGACATGGTGCGCGTCTGCGACGGCCGGATGAGCGGCACCGGCTACGGGACGGTGGTCCTGCACGTGGCGCCCGAGGCCGCCGTCGGCGGACCCCTCGCCCTGGTCCACGACGGGGACCCGGTCGTCCTCGACGTCCCCAACCGCACGCTGCGCCTGGGCGTCGACGACGCCGAGCTCACGCGACGCAGGCAGGCGTGGCGGGCGCCCGCCGAACGGCACGCCGGCGGTTACGCCTGGCTCTACACCCAGAACGTCGAACAGGCCGACCGGGGCGCCGACTTCGGGTTCCTGCGCGGAAACCGCGGACACGAGGTCCCCCGCGACTCCCACTGAGGGCGACGAGCGCGCGGTCGGCGGTGTGACGAGGCCTTGTGAGGCACGAGCCGCCCACTCGGAGGGGCCCCGCACCGGCCATGTGACGCAGCGAACATTGCGTTTATAGTGCAGTTGTCGCTGCCTTTTGGGCTATCCTCCTCCCCTAAAGGCAACGATCACTGCGAGGTCCTTATGTCTTCGTCCGCCCTCCGCACCCCCTTCACCCGCGCCGTGGTCGACCGCCCCGGCAGTGAGCCGGGGAACGGCTCGTACCGGCCGCCGCCGGAGCACAAGCCCCGCCGCGGCGGTACGGGTGGTGCCTTCACCGCGGTCGCCGCCGTACTCGTCCTCTTCCTGGCCGCCTCCAGCGCACCGTCTCCGCTGTACGTGATCTACCAGCGGCAATGGGGCTTCTCCGCCTGGGTACTGACCGTCGTCTTCGCCCTCTACGTGGTCGGCCTGCTCGGCGCGCTGCTCACCGTCGGCGGGCTCTCCGACCACCTCGGCCGACGGCCGGTCCTGGCCGGGGCGATCGCCCTGGAGACGATCGCGCTCGTCCTGTTCCTCACCGCCGGGAACGTGGTCGTACTGTCCGTCGCCCGGGTGCTGCAGGGCATCGCGACCGGCGCCGCGACCACGACCCTGAGCGCCACCCTCGTCGACCTGGAACCGGCCCGTGCCCCTGGCCGGGCCGGCGTCGTCAACTCGGTGACCCCGTTGACCGGCCTCGCCTTCGGAGCGCTCGGCTCCGGCCTCCTGGTGGAGTACGGCCCCGCCCCGACCCGCCTCGTCTACGGGATGCTCCTCGCCGGCATGGGTCTCGCCGCGCTGTTCGTGACCCGGATGCCGGAGACCTCCGAGCGCCGGCCCGGCGCCCTGGCCTCGCTGCGTCCGAAGGTCGCCATGCCCTCCTATCTGCGCGCGGACATCGTCCCGGTGATCCCGGCCATGATCGCCAGCTGGGCCCTGGCCGGGATGTACCTCTCGCTCGGCCCGTCCGTCGCGGCCCAGCTCTTCGGTCTGCACAGCCACCTGATCGGCGGCGTCGTCGTCACACTGCTGGCCGGCACCGGTGCGCTCGCGATCTCCCTGCTCCGCTCCCGCCCCGCGTCCGGGCTGCTCGCCCCCGGGTCCGCCCTGCTCGGCCTCGGCACCCTGGTCTCGCTGGCCGGCGTGACCCAGAACCAGGCCCTGCTCTCGGCCGCCGGAACCGTCGTCGCCGGCTTCGGCTTCGGCGCCTCGGTGCTGGCCGCCTTCGGCACCGTCACCCGCATCGCCCGCCCGCACGAGCGCAGCGCGGTCTTCACGCTGGCCAACATCATCAACTACCTGGGCAACAGCGTGCCCGCCGTCCTCGGTGGCATCGCGGTCACTCTCCTCGGCCTGCGGACCGCCGCCGAGTTCTACGCGACCGCCATCGCGGTCCTCACCTTCGCCGCCCTCGCCCTGCGCCTCAATCAGCTGCGCACCCGGCGCCGCACCACCGGGGCACCGGTCGAGTGAACCCCCGTCCCACCCCGCCGCGCACCACGAACCGTTCCGCGACCGGGGCGGCACACGTCGCCCATCACCAAGGAGACACGCACAAAATGACGACGGAAACCACCGCAGGGCAGCACCGCCAGGTCCAGCGCGGCGGCCACACGACGATCCGGTACACGGCGAGCGGCCCGGCCGACGGCCCCACGCTGGTCCTGATCCACGGCTGGGCCCTCGGCCGCGGCGACTACGACGAGACGGTGCGCCGTCTGCCGCAGGACTACCGGGTGCTCGCGATCGACCTGGCCGAGCACGGTGAGTCCCGCTCCACGCGGGACACCTGGACGATCGAGGAATTCGCCCATGACGTGGCGGCCGTGCTGGAGGCCGAGTCGATCGGCTCGGCCGTGGTCGCCGGGCACTCCATGGGCGGCGCCGTCGCCGTCGAGCTCGGCCGACTGCTGCCCGACACCGTCTCGCACATCGTCGCCCTGGACGCCCTGCACTACCTGGGCCTGTTCCCCGTACAGAGGGACGAGGAGGCGGAGGCGGCACGACGTGCCTTCCGGGAGGACTTCAACGGTGCGGTACGGGGTCTGGTTGAGGGCGGCACGCCGGCCGGCACCGATCCCGCCCTCGGTGAGGTGTACTTCGGCAAGATGTCAGCCGTGCGACAGCCCGCCGGACGGCTGGCGATCGAGGGTCTGATCGACTGGGACATGGACGCCGTCCTGCGCGAGACCAGGCAGCCCATCACCGTCTTCGCGATCCGCGCGCTCACCGGCCAGGACGCGATCGAGCGCTACCGGGACCGCTTCGACATCGTCCTGACGGACCTCGGCACTCACCACTTCCCCGTCGAGGCCCCCGAAGCAACCGCCGAGCTCCTCGCCGACGTGATGGCCCGGTAAGGGTCACGTACGCCCCGCCCTGAGCACTCGGCGCGGCCTTTTCCGGTGCCCGGCTCGCTCCGGGCCCGGAGGCCGCCGCCGGGGCCGCGCGGGGCAGGTCGTCACTCCGGCAGCAGGTGGGAGACGAGGTCGCGTGCCCATCGGGGGGTGAGGGGCTCGTTGGTGAAGACGGCCCGGTAGTAGAGGGGGGCGAGCACGGCGTCCGTGGTGCGTTCCAGCGTCGGCGGCTGTCCGCCGCGGGCCTTCTCGCGGTCGAGTATGGCTTCGAGTCCCGCCTGACGCTCGCCGCGGCAGGCCGCCGCCCCCTGTTCGCCGCCCGTGCCGATGGTGGCGCGGACCAGCGCGAGGGTGTCCGGGTCGCAGAGGTCCCGGGCCAGGTCGTAGGCGTAGCGCTCCAGGTCCTCGCGCAGGCTTTTGGTGTCCGGTACGACGATGTCGCCGCTGAAGCGACTGGTGGCGACGTCCGCCAGCAGATCGCCCATGGAGCCCCACCGGCGGTACACCGTGGTGGCGTGCACCCCGGCCCGGGCGGCCACCACTGGGATCGTCAGCACATCGACGTTGTCCTCCCTCACGAGTTCCTGGACAGCCCGGTGGACGGCCGCGCGGACTTTGGCGGAACGGCCGCCGGGACGGGTGCCGGCCTTGGGCGAGGGCGGGGTCGACGACGTCATGACGCCATTGTCGCACTGATCTTTGCTTTTTAAGCGCATCGATCACTGCATTTGTCGAAGTCCAGGCCGCGGGGCGCAAGGGATCGCACCAGCCTCCGTGGGTGGGGGAGGGCCAGAACGGCTCGGTGGACCCGTCCGACGGCGGCTGGGAGACGATCGGGACGACGGCGAGAGCGCACGGTTACCTCCTGCACGAGTTCCTCTCCCCACTGACCAACCATCGCGCGGACGAGTACGGCGGCAGCCTGGAGAACCGGAAACACGCTGCGGCGGGCCTCGGGACTGCCGATCGCCCCGGTCGGTCAGATCGGCGATCGGTCCTCGGCCTACGCACGAGTGGCGGACGGGCGGACGGGCGGACGGGCGGACGGGCGGGCGGATGCGGTGATGCTGGGCCGCGCGCTGCTGCGCGACCCCTACCTCGGCGTGCGCCGGCGCGCATCGGACCAGGCCGCCTGGCCTGTCCAGTACCACCGCGCGCTGTGATCCCCGTGCCGCGGCCGGGTTGGCCACGTCGAGCAAGATCTACACTGCCCCCGGCAGCCGGACGCTCGCTTCCAGCGATGGGTTGCGGGGCTCGCATGCGGAGCACACGATCGCCATCCCCGGGGACGGCGCGCATATTCTGACGAGGGTGGACTGATGGCGGCGATACCTTTCGATGCGGCCCTGCTGGCCGGATACCGTGCCGTGCGGGAGGCCGGTTCGGACCCGATGAGCCTGGAGCGGCTGCCAAAGGCCCGGGCCGAAGACGCCGCGGAGGTGCCGACGCTCGACGAGCTGCGGCGGGGCGGGCGGTTCGAGGTGACTTCGCGCTCGGTTCCGGGGCCGTCCGGTAGTTCAGAGGCCGAGCTGCTGATCTGCACGCCTGCCGCCGTTGCGGGCCCGGCCGCGTCGCGCCCGGCCATCTACTTCGTGCACGGCGGCGGCTACTTCAGCGGCGATCCGCGCCACCTGTTCTTCCTCGAACCGCTGCTGGAGGAGGCCGAACGGGTCGGGGCGTCGCTGATCTCGGCAGGGTACCGGCTCGCGCCGGAGCATCCGTACCCCGCGCCGCTCGACGATGTCTACGCCGGGCTGCTGTGGACCGCTGAGCACGCGGCCGAACTCGGCTTGGACGCGGACCGGATCATTGTCGCGGGGACGAGCGCCGGCGGTGGCCTGGCTGCGGCGCTGAGCCTGTCGGTGCGCGACAAGGGCGGTCCGCGGCTGGCCGGGCAGTTGCTGATGTGCCCGATGCTCGACGACCGCAACGACAGTGCGTCGGCCCATCAGATGGACGGTGTCGATGTCTGGGACCGCGGCTGGAACGGCTTCGGGTGGCAGGCCCTGCTCGGTTCCGAGTGTGGGGGCCCGGACGTGTCGCCCTACGCCGCGCCGGCCCGCGCCACGGATCTGTCCGGACTGCCGCCCGCCTTCATCGACGTCGGCTCCGCGGAGACGCTGCGCGACGAGGCCGTCGCCTACGCCGACCGGATCTGGCGGGCCGGCGGCTCCGCCGAGTTGCACGTGTGGTCCGGCGGCTATCACACGTTCGACCTGGTGGTGCCGGACGCGGTGATCAGCCGGGCGGCGTGGCAGGCCCGTCGTTCCTGGCTGGAGCGAGTGCTGGCGGCGGACCGACGCAGTGGCTGAGCCCTGTGGGGCCTGGAGGAGCGAGGAGTAACGCTCCCGCCAGGCGCCCGACTCGAAGCTCTAGAAGAACCCCAGTTTCTTGGGGCTGTAAGAACAAAGAATGTTCTTGGTCTGCTGGTAGTGCTCCAGCATCATCTTGTGGTTCTCCCGGCCGATGCCCGACTGCTTGTAACCGCCGAAGGCGGCGTGCGCCGGGTATGCGTGGTAGCAGTTCGTCCACACGCGTCCCGCCTGGATCGCGCGGCCCGCGCGGTAGGCGGTGTTCATGTCGCGGGTCCACACGCCGGCGCCGAGGCCGTACAGGGTGTCGTTGGCGGTCTTGACGGCGTCGTCGAAGTCGTCGAAGGACGTCACCGACACCACCGGGCCGAAGATCTCCTCCTGGAAGATCCGCATGCGGTTGTGGCCCTCGAAGATCGTCGGCTGGACGTAGTACCCGCCCTTCAACTCGCCGTCGTGCTCGATCCGCTCACCACCGGTGAGTACCTTCGCACCCTCCTGGCGGCCGATGTCCAGGTAGGAGAGGATCTTCTCCAGTTGGTCGTTGGAGGCCTGGGCGCCGATCATCGTGTCGGTGTCCAGGGGGTGGCCGGGCTTGATCAACTCGGTGCGGGCGACGGCCGCCTCCATGAACTCGGCGTAGGCGCCCCGCTGGACCAGCGCCCGGGACGGGCAGGTGCAGACCTCCCCCTGATTGAGCGCGAACATGGTGAAGCCCTCGAGCGCCTTGTCGCGGAAGTCGTCGTCGTGCGCCCAGACGTCCTCGAAGAAGATGTTCGGCGACTTGCCGCCCAGCTCCAGCGTGACCGGTTTGATGTTCTCCGAGGCGTACTGCATGATCAGCCGCCCGGTGGTGGTCTCGCCGGTGAACGCCACCTTCGCCACCCGGGGGCTCGACGCGAGCGGTTTGCCCGCCTCCACACCGAAGCCGTTGACGACGTTCAGGACCCCGGGCGGCAGCAGGTCCGCCACCAGGCTCAGCCAGTAGTGAATCGAGGCCGGGGTCTGCTCCGCGGGCTTCAGGACCACGGCGTTGCCGGCGGCGAGGGCGGGTGCGAGCTTCCAGGTCGCCATCAGGATCGGGAAGTTCCACGGGATGATCTGCGCGACGACCCCCAGCGGCTCGTGGAAGTGGTATGCCACGGTGTCGTCGTCGATCTCGCCGAGTGAGCCCTCCTGGGCGCGCACCGCGCCCGCGAAGTAGCGGAAGTGGTCGATGGCGAGGGGGATGTCGGCCGCCAGAGTCTCGCGCACCGGCTTGCCGTTCTCCCAGCTCTCCGCGACGGCCAGGCGCTCCAGGTTCGCCTCCATGCGGTCGGCGATCCTCAGCAGGATGTCGGAACGCTCGGTCACCGAGGTACGGCCCCAGCCCGGAGCGGCCTCGTGCGCGGCGTCGAGCGCCCGCTCCACGTCGTCCGCCGTGCCGCGCGCGATCTCGGTGAACGGCAGGCCGTTCACCGGGGACGGGTTCTCGAAGTACTGCCCGCGCGCCGGTGGCACGTACTCGCCGCCGATGAAGTGGTCGTAGCGCGACTGATAGGAGACGATCGCGCCCTCGGTGCCGGGCGCCGCGTAACGGGTCATCCTGTCTGCCTCCCTCATCGAGCGCTGTCCGCCGTTGGACAGCTCTGCGCGCGAGGCTAGGAGGCGGGACGTTGCAGACACGTTGCGCGCGTCGCGGGCGGCGCCCGGTCTCCCGGCTCGCCGCTCGGCGGAGGGTGCTCACCACGCGTCGGGCGCGGCCAGCTCGGACTCCAGCGCCGCGAGCCGGGAGCACGTCGCCGCCGTGGGCCGCACCGCCGCCAGCGCACGCCACACGTCGAGATCGTCCTCCCCCCAGGGTGCGTGAGCCCAGTCGGCCAGCAGGTCGGGGTCACCGCAGGCGATCAGCGCCGCGCGCAGACCGTCGGCGAGCCGGCGCCTGAGCCGTCCGACCGCCGGAGCCTGGGAACCGGGCAGCAGCGGACCCGCGTACGCCGACGCGGCCGCCGTGATCGCACCGGCCCGCAGCCGGCGTTCGACGACGGAGGCGTCGGACTCGACGGGCATCGTGAGCCGGTACGGCCGGGAAGCCAGTCGGCCGGGTCCCAGGATGCCGCGCAGCCGGGCCAGCTCGGCCCTCAGCGTCACCGGCGGTACCGTCTCGTCCTCGTACAGAGCGCACAGCAACTCGTCGCCCGTCAGACCCTCCGGATGGTGGGCCAGCAGCACGACGATCTCGCTGTGCCGCCGGCTCAGCCGGATCCTGCGACCGTCCGCGCTCAGCAGGGCCTCGTCGCGGCCCAGCGCGGTCAGCTCGGCCGCCTCCGGCGCGGACCGCTCCGGAGCGAGCAGCGCCAGCTGGGACTCCGCGGCACGCGCCACCGCCTGTACGAAACCCAGACTGTGCGGATGCGCCAGACCGTCCCCGCCGGTGATGTCCACGGCGCCGAGCACCCGACCGGTGCGGGGATCGTGCACCGGAGCGGCTGCGCAGGTCCAGGGCTGTACCCGGCGTATGAAGTGCTCGGCCGCGAACACCTGCACCGGACGGCCGACGGCCACCGCCGTCCCCGGCGCGTTCGTCCCGACGGCCGACTCCGACCAGCGGGCCCCCGGCACGAAGTTCATCCGTCCCGCCCGGCGCCGGGTGGCAGGATGCCCCTCGACCCACAGCAGTCTGCCGTGCGCGTCGCACACCGCGAGCAGGTGCTCGCCGTCGGCGGCGAACGTGCCCAGCAACTCCCGGACCAGCGGCATCACCCGCGACAGCGGGTGTTCGGCCCGGTAGGCGCCGAGGTCGCCGTCCATCAGCTCCACGCTTGCCGTACCGTCCGGGCCGATCCCCGCCCGGACCGACCGCCGCCACGAATCCGCGACCACGGCCCGCACGGGCCGCGGCACCGTTCCCGCTTCGGTGAAGGTCTCGTGGGCCCGGCGCAGTGCCCGCGCGCGCTCGACGGGGTCGGCCCCCGGTTCCAGAGCCAGCCATGCGTCAGTCAACTCGGCCTCCCCGGACGGTGTTGCGGTGTGGGACATCGTGACTCCGCGGATACGCGCGGACAACCACTTCGACCAGCCGGACACCCGAATGTGGCGTTCCGAGTGGACCGGCGAGGAGGCCGGGCGACGCCGGACGAGGGCCGGACGAGGGGTCAGGCGAAGTTGACCAGTCTGATGTAGCGGGTCCAGTCCCAGAACGGCCCCGGGTCCGTGTGGTCGCTGCCTGGAACCTCGTGGTGCGCGATGATGTGCGTGCGGTCCTTGGGGATGCCGTAGGCGGTGCAGATCGCCGCGGTGAGCCGGGCCGACTGCTCGTACATGGCGTTGGTGAAGTACTCGGGCCGGTCGACCCATCCCTCGTGTTCGATCCCGATGCTGCGGGTGTTGTAGTCCCAGTTGCCCGCGTGCCATGCGATGTCCGTCTCGCGGACACACTGCGCCACGTGCCCGTCGGAGGACCGGACGACGTAGTGTGCGGACACCTGCTTCTCGGGATCGCGGAAGATGGACAGCGTGTCCGCGTACGTCTCCTGCGTGACATGGACGACCACGAAGTCGACGGGGTAGGCCGTGGGTCGGCTCGACCGGCTGTAGTTCGACGAGCTCGCCGGCAGCCACTCGGCGGAGGGGTAGTCGTCGACGGCGCGGACCTGCGCGGCGGCCCGAGTACCGGAGAGCAGGGTGTAGGGGACGGTGGCCAGCGCGGCGCCCTTCAGGAGCCGCCGCCTGGTCGGAGCGGGTGCTGTCCTCTCCCTTTCCATGGGATTGCCCTTTCGTCGGTGGGCCCTGGGCCCGGTGGGGGTGAGTGCTCAGCCGTTCGGAATGACGGAGCGACATGACGTAGCGACATGTCAGAGCGCACGACAGAGCGAAAACGACTGCGGAGCGGAATGCCGACGCGGACGTCCGACCGCCCCATGGGCGAGGTGCGTCCGCGTGAATCACCGTACGGGGAGCGGGGGTTGCGCAGTAGAGCGCCGCGCCGTTCCGTGGACAGCCACCGCCTTGTGGACACCGTGCTCACTCGATCGAGTGAACGCAAGCGATGGTTCGGATTGTCGGCGACCCCCGACGGGCGAGGGTCAGGCCCGCTCCGCCACCGCGCCCGGGTCGTCCAGGACCGCCCGGACCACGGAGTGCGCGGCGCCCAGCAGCGGCCCCTGCGGACCCAGCTCGGACACCGCGACCGGGCAGGCGGGGCCCGCCGTGCGCCGGGCCAGTTCGTCCCGCAGCGACGGCAGCAGCCAGGGCGCGAGGCCGGCGAGGGCGCCGCCCAGCACCACGCTCTCGGGGTCCAGCAGGTTCACCGCACCGGTCAGGGCGATGCCGAGCGCCGTGCCCGCCTCGCGCAGGGCACGCCGTACGTCCTCGTCACCCTCCGCGGCCCGGCCGGCGAGCAGGCCGACACGGTCTTCCCCCGGCTCCACGCCCGCCGCGCGCAGGACCGCCTTCTCGCCGGCGTACTGTTCCAGGCACCCGCGCCCACCGCAGGCGCACCCGGGCCCGTCGGGATGGACCGGCACATGCCCCAGTTCACCGGCGAACCCGCGGGTACCGCGCAGCAGCCGACCGTCGAACACCACGGCCGCGCCGATGCCGATCTCGGCCGAGACGTGCAGGAAGTCCCGGGGAGTGCCGTCGCCGAGCCAGAGTTCGGCGAGCGCGCCGAAATTGGCCTCGTTGTCCACGGTCGGCGGCAGATCCGCCGGCAGCAGGGCGCCGAGGTCCGCGTCGTGCCAGTCCAGGTTCGGTGCGCGGACGACGGTCCGGCCGTCCCGTGCCACCAGGCCGGGCACGGCCACCGCGAGGCCGGCCGGCCACAGTCCCTCGGTCTCCGCCTGAGAGACCACCTGCCGCACCAGGCCGGTGAGCTGCTCCAGTACCGGCTCCGGCGAACGGCCCCGGTTGCTGCCGTACCGCACCGCACGCGCGCGTACGCGGCCGCGGAGGTCCACGGCACAGACCGCCAGATGGTCGACGCCGACCTCGGCGCCGATGCCGGCCGGGCCCTGCCCGCTGACGGCGAGTGCGGAGCCGGGACGGCCCACGCGGCCGGCGCGTTCGGGACCCAGTTCCTCCAGCAGGCCCGAGCGGATGAGTTCGTCCACGAGGGTCGACACCGCGGCCCGCGTCAGCCCGATCCGCGAGGCCACGGCGGCCCGGGACAGCGGGCCCTCGGCGCTGACGGTGTGCATCACCCGCGCCAGGTTGCGGCGGCGCATCCCCTGCTGGGTGTCCGGCAGCGCGCGCCCGGGGCGGGCCGGCTGGGCTTCGTGCGGCGGTGCGGTCATGCCTCCGTCAGTCCTTGGTCTGTCGTCGCTCGGTCCGGTCCCGGCCGGGCACCACGGGGCGCGGTCGGGACACGTGCGGGGCGTCCGACGCCGGGGGCGACCGGGGGGTGCCTGAGATGCCCCTCGTCACGTCCCGGTCGGCCGGGCGACCCGTCCGCGGCGGCTCCGCAGGGAGCGGAGGGCGGACTGTCCGCCGGTGGCCCGCCCGTGCGGGGCGCGCCCTCAGCGGGAGGCCGCGTCCCGTTCCAGCAGCGGTGCCGCGTCGGAGAGTACCCCGGTGATCCGGTTCAGCGTCGCCTCGTCCCGTTCCACGGCGTCGAGCACCGGCCCGGCGGCCGTGTTCCAGCGTCGGGCGACCGCTGCCGCGTCCTCGCCGGTCAGCAGACCGGCCGCCTGCGCCGCGGCACCGAGCGCGACCAGCTCCCGGGCGTCCGGGATCTGGACCGGACGCCCGGACAGCCGCCGTACCGTCTGCTGCCAGGCCGTCCCCCGGGCGCCGCCGCCGATCAGCAGCAGGGGCGCGGACGGGTCCGCGTCGGCGTCGAGGACGAGGTCGAGCGCGCCGAGCAGCGAGTGGACGGCGCCGTCGTACGCGGCCTGGAGCAGCTGTCCGGCGGTCGTGTCATGGCGCAGCCCGTGCAGGAGGCCGGAGGAGTGCGGGAGGTTCGGTGTGCGCTCGCCGTCGAGGAAGGGCAGCAGGGTGACGTCGGTGCCCGGCTCGACGGCTTCCCGGTCCAGGCCCAGCAGGGACGCGACGCGGTCCACGGCGAGCGTGCAGTTGAGGGTGCAGGCCAGCGGCAGCCAGTCGCCGCGCGCGTCGGCGAAGCCCGCCACGGTGCCGGTCGGGTCGGCGGGCCGGCGCCGCGACACGGCGTACGCCGTGCCCGAGGTGCCGAGGCTCATCACCGGGACGCCGGGGCGCAGTCCGAGACCCAGCGCTGCGGCCGCGTTGTCGCCGGTGCCGGCGGCGACCAGGGTGCCCTTGGAGAACGGCAGGCCGTGGTCGGCGCGTACGGTGCCGGCCACCTCGCCGGGCCGGACCACCCGGGGCAGCAACGCCGGATCGAGCCCCACGCGCGCGAGGATCTCCTCGTCGTAGGCCTCCGTGCCCGACGCCCACCAGCCGGTGCCGGACACGTCGCCGCGGTCGGTGGTCCCCTCGCCGGTGAGGCGCTCGGTGAGGTAGTCGTGGGGGAGCCGAACGGCCTTCACCGCGCGGGCCGCCTCCGGCTCGTGCTCGGCCAGCCAGGCCCACTTGGTGACCGTGAAGGAGGCGCTGGGCACGCTCCCGGTGCGCTCCGCCCAGGCCTTGGCACCGCCCAGTTCGTCGATCAGCCGGCGGGCCTGCGGAGCTGAGCGCACGTCGTTCCAGAGCAGGGCGGGGCGCACCGGCTCGTCCCGGGCGTCCAGGGTGACCAGACCGTGCTGCTGCCCGCCGATGGACACCGCGGCGGCCTCGCGGGCGGCCTCGCCGCACTGGCTCAGGGCCTCGCCCAGCGCGTCCCACCACTGGCGGGGATCGCTCTCGCGGCCGGTCCCGGAGGACACGGTGTGGGGTGCCTGGCCGCTCGCGACGACCCGGCCGGTGGCCGCGTCGACGACCAGCGCCTTGGTGGACTGGGTGGACGTGTCCACGCCGACGACGAGCGGACCCTCGGCTGCTGACATCGGGCTTCTCCCTCTTCCGCGGGTCCCGCGACCCGGCCTTCACTCCTTCGGGGACACCTTGTCCCTTCCCAGGACCGTGTGTGCATACTAATTTGTAAAGCGCCATGACGAAATAGTCGGCAGCGATTGATCGGCAGCGAGTGAGGAGCCGCGGAATGAACTACCAGCCCACTCCCGAGGACAGGTTCACGTTCGGTTTGTGGACGGTCGGCTGGCAGGGCCGTGACCCGTTCGGTGACGCCACCAGGCAGGCCCTGGACCCCGCAGAGTCGGTAAGGCGTCTGTCCGAGCTGGGTGCGTACGGCGTCACGTTCCACGACGACGACCTGATCCCCTTCGGGTCGAACGACACGGAGCGGGAGTCGCACATCAAGCGGTTCCGGCAGGCGCTGGACGCGACCGGCATGAAGGTGCCGATGGCGACGACGAACCTGTTCACGCACCCGGTGTTCAAGGACGGCGCCTTCACGGCGAACGACCGGGACGTGCGGCGGTACGCGCTGCGCAAGACGATCCGCAACATCGACCTCGCGGTCGAGCTGGGCGCGAGCGTCTACGTGGCCTGGGGCGGCCGGGAGGGCGCGGAGTCCGGCGCGGCCAAGGACGTGCGGGACGCGCTCGACCGGATGAAGGAGGCCTTCGACCTGCTGGGCGAGTACGTCACCGAGCAGGGTTACGACCTGAAGTTCGCGATCGAGCCGAAGCCGAACGAGCCGCGCGGTGACATCCTGCTCCCGACGGTCGGCCACGCCCTCGCCTTCATCGAGCGCCTCGAGCGGCCGGAGCTGTACGGCGTGAACCCGGAGGTCGGCCACGAGCAGATGGCCGGCCTGAACTTCCCCCACGGCATCGCCCAGGCGCTGTGGGCGGGCAAGCTCTTCCACATCGACCTCAACGGCCAGTCGGGCATCAAGTACGACCAGGACCTGCGGTTCGGTGCGGGCGACCTGCGGGCCGCGTTCTGGCTCGTCGACCTGCTGGAGCGGGCCGGGTACGCGGGTCCGCGGCACTTCGACTTCAAGCCGCCGCGGACCGAGGACTTCGACGGCGTGTGGGCGTCGGCGGCCGGCTGCATGCGCAACTACCTGATCCTCAAGGACCGGGCGGCGGCATTCCGCGCCGACCCGCAGGTGCAGGAGGCGCTGGCCGCGGCCCGGCTGGACGAGCTGGCCCGCCCGACCGCCGAGGACGGCCTCGCCGCCCTGCTGGCCGACCGGAGCGCCTACGACACCTTCGACGTGGACGCGGCCGCCGCGCGAGGCATGGCCTTCGAGCACCTCGACCAGCTCGCCATGGACCACCTCCTCGGCGCACGCTGACCGGTCCGGCACCCGTGAGAATGCTCCGGCCCCGTCCTTCGCGGACGGGGCCGGAGCTCGTGCGGGGTGTCACCCGGCAGGGCGGGACGGGGCCGTCGGGGCTCGCAGTCCGTCGAGGACGTCAGGGCTCGCAGTCCGTCGCGAGGGCCGCTGAGGCCAGCGCCGTCGCCGGGTCCCGGCTCGGTCCGCCCACGGGGACCCATCGGCCGTGCTCCCTGCGGTACGGCCACCAACGCCCCTGGCGGTCCAGGCGGAGCTGGTGAGGCGCGCCGACGACGGTCCACCGGTTGGCCCGCGCCAGCAGCGAGGGCCGTTCGTCCTCCTCCCAGGCCGACTCCAGGGCGACACGCGCGCGTGCCAGCGTGTCGCCCGCCACCGCCCATTCCTCCTCGAGCACGGACAGGGCGGCTCCGCCTCCGAGCCGCCATGCGCGTACGGCCGCGGCCAGTGCCTCCCGCGTGCGCCCCGAACCGTCACCGAGGCGGTCCAGTACGTCCGGTCCCGGATCCCCCGCGGCCAAGCGCACCGCATCCTGTGCCGGGGTCGGCTCCGGGGCCACTGCGTGCCCGCCGTGCCCGTCGCCCAGGGCCTCGGCAAGCAGGCGGTGGGCCTCCGCCGCCGTCCGCGAGGCCAGAAAGGACAGGCCGGAAGGGTCGACGCCCGGCGGCGGTGCCGCCTCGGTGTCCAGGGACGGCGGCACGCCCGGGCCCTCCCCGGGGCCGGGCGGCGCGGGCAACGGGGGCAGCACCTGGCCCGCCGCGTACGCCTCCGCGGCGTCCACACCCTCCGGCCGGGACGTGACGTCCTCGGCGGGCGCGGAGCCGTGGGCCTGGAGGGCGTCGAGTACGGCACCCTCAGCGCGTCCCCGCATCAACAGCAGGACGAAGGGGTCCTGGTCCAGCAGCCTCGCGACCTGGTAGCAGAGCGCGGCGGTGTGCCCGCAGTGGTCCCAGGCGCCGCAGTCGCACTCCGGTTCCAAGTCGCCCATGCCCGGCAGCAGGTCGATGCCGGCGGCCGCCGCGTCCTCCACGAGGTGCGGTGGCATGTCGCGGTCCAGCAGTGCTGCGACATGCCCCGACCGCTCGATCGCCATGTCGACAAAGCGGTCCCACTGTGCGTCGGAGAGCTGCTCCAGCAGGACGTCGGCCCGGTGCGCCGTACGGTCCCGGTCCTGGACGACCGCGGTGATGCGCCCCGGCCGCACCGACACCGCCCCGACCGCTCCCGCGCGCGCCAGCCGGCGCCCCGTCTTCACCTGCGCCGCGTCCATCGCCGCGTCCTCAAGCGCCTTCAGCCAGGCGCGGCCCCACCAGGTGTGCGCGAAGCCCCGTCCCTGTGCGGGCGGCAGCGCGACGAAGGTCCGCTCCGCCTGGTCGTCGTACCGGGTCATCGCGTACCCCCTCGCAGCTCGACCAGGTCGGCCAGTTCCGCGTCCGTCAGTTCCGTGAGTGCCGCCTCGCCCGAGCCCAGAACGGCGTCGGCGAGTTCCCTCTTGCGGTTCAGGAGGGCGGCGATGCGGTCTTCGATGGTCCCCTCGGCGATCAGCCGGTGCACCTGCACGGGACGGGTCTGGCCGATCCGGTAGGCACGGTCGGTGGCCTGTGCCTCGACGGCCGGGTTCCACCAGCGGTCGTAGTGAACGACGTGCTCCGCGCGCGTGAGGTTGAGTCCGGTGCCGGCGGCCTTGAGGGACAGCAGGAAGACCGGGGCATCGCCGTCCTGGAAGCGTCGCACCAGCGACTCCCGTGCGGTGACGGACGTGCCGCCGTGCAGGAACAGCGACGACACGCCGCGCGCGGTCAGGTGCTGCTCCAGGAGCCGCGCCATCTGCACGTACTGCGTGAAGACCAGCACGCTCGCCTGCTCGCTGAGGATCGTGTCGAGCAACTCGTCCAGCAGTTCCAGCTTGCCCGAGCGGCCGGTGATCCTCGGCCGGTCCTCTTTGAGGAACTGCGCCGGGTGGTTGCAGATCTGCTTGAGGCTCGTCAGCAGCTTCACGATCATGCCGCGCCGCGCCATGTGGTCGGCCCCGGCGATTTCCGCGAGCGCCTCGCGCACCACCGCCTCGTACAGGCCCGTCTGCTCCGTGGTCAGCGACACGGGATGGTCCGTCTCGGTCTTCGGCGGCAGTTCCGGTGCGATGCCGGGATCCGATTTGCGGCGTCGCAGCAGGAAGGGCCGTACGAGCCGGGCGAGTCGCTCCGCCGCCGCCGGGTCCTGTCCGCCCTCGACGGCCTGGGCGTAGTGCCGCCGGAAGCTGCCGAGCCGGCCCAGCAGCCCGGGGGTGGTCCAGTCGAGAACGGCCCACAGCTCCGAGAGGTTGTTCTCCACCGGGGTGCCGGTGAGCGCCACGCGCGCGCGTGCGCCGATGGTGCGCAGTTGTCGCGCGGTCTCGGAGTACGGGTTCTTCACGTGCTGCGCCTCGTCCGCCACGACCATGCCCCACGACACGGTGGAGAGCCGTTCGGTGTCCAGGCGCATGGTGCCGTAGGTGGTCAGCACGAACTCGCCGTCCGCGAGGCCGTCGAGGTCGCGGCGAGGCCCGTGGAAGCGGCGTACGGGTGTGCCGGGCGCGAACCGTTCGATCTCCCGCTGCCAGTTGCCCATCAGGGAGGTCGGGCAGACCACCAGCGTGGGACCGGCGGCCTCCGCGTCCGACTGCCGGTGCAGATGCAGGGCGATCAGTGTGATGGTCTTCCCGAGCCCCATGTCGTCGGCGAGGCAGCAGCCGAGGCCCAACGACGTCATGCGGACCAGCCAGCTGAGGCCACGTCGCTGGTAGTCGCGCAGCGTGGCGTCGAGGGCGGCGGGCTGCGCCACGGGCTCCTGCGCCTCGGGGTCGGCGAGGCGCTCCCGCAGGGACGCCAGCCATCCCGTGGGCCGCACCTCCACGCGGTGTCCGTCGACCTCCGCCGAGCCGGTCAGGGCCGCGGCCAGGGCGTCGACCGGCGTGACCTTGTGGTCCTGGCGGGCGCGGGCGCGGTGGGCCTCCTCCGGATCGACGAGCACCCACTGGTCGCGCAGGCGCACGAGGGGGCGATTCGCCTCGGCGAGCAGGTCCAGCTCCTCGCGCGTGAGGGCCTTGCCGCCCAGGGCGAACGTCCAGTTGAAGGAGAGCAGCGCGTCCGCGGACAGGAACGACGGGCCGGCCTCGGGCCCGGCCGCACGCGATGCCGGGCCGCCGTCGGGCGGTCCTACTTCGGCGCGCTCGGTCAGGTCGCGGGCCGGCTCCCTGGGCCAGTGCACGTCGACTCCGGCGGCCGCAAGCGCCCGGGAGCCGGTTCCGAGCAGCTCGGTGATCTCTTCGTCGGTGAGCTCGACGGCGTCCGGTACGGTCGCCGACAGCAGGGGCGTGAGCGAGGGCCAGGCCCGTGCCGCCCGGCGCAGGGCGAGCAGGGCGTCCATCCGCGCGCGCGTGCCGAACGCCTCTCCCACGGTGCCGCCCCACACCTGAGCGGTGTCGGCGACGAGCCCGGGCTCGCTGACGCTGTGCACCTGTGGCACCGCCCGGAACGTCGGCCGGGCGTCCTCGGGAGCCGCGTCCGACAGTCCCCGCACCTCGATACGCAGCGACAGCCGTACGCCCGTGTCGTGTCCCGCGGCGACGTCCAGGGTCCATTCGCGCAGCTCGGGCGAAGGCCGGGGGGCCCGCGAGGCGTAGGCGGGCCCGGGCGTCAGGAGTTCGGCGGCGGGGGAGCGGGGCAGCGTGTCCGCGACGGCGTCCAGGAAGGACCGCACCAGCGGTTCCGGGTCGGGCAGCCGCAGGGGACCGGCGCCGTCCAGCGGGACCGCGTGCGCCTCGGGCGGCATGGCGGCCGCGAGATGGCGGACCCGCTCGGTCCCCTCGGCGTCCAGTGGACCCGCGCGCCAGGCGTCGTGTTCGGCCGCGGACAGGCCGGGCAGCAACAGCCCGCGCGCCACGAGGTGCAGGGCCTCGACGGCGACCGCTCCCCAGAACACCGACGCCCGGTGGCCGTCCGCGCGGGCACGCGCGCGTGTGAGCACGGGCAGGGCGGCCCGTACCGGGAGCAGCACGGCCGGCACGCTCACCGCCTCCACACCGTTGCCGTCGGGCAGTGCGACCGTCAGGCTTCCCGGGGCCCCCGTCGGTACGGTGCCGGGCGCTTCGCCGTCGGGGCGCCAGAACGCGACCGCGCCGGTGCGTGCCGGGTCGCCGGGCAGGAAGACGGCGCAGCAGTCGGCGAGTGCGGAGATCTCGGAGGGGGCGGGAGCAGTGTTCTGCGCAGCGATGACGTATTCCTCAAATTTGACTAGCCAGGGCGCGGCGGCCGAGTGTACACGGAGGTAGAGGCCGTGGGCTGCGGCTTGGGCGTGGCATGGGTCACTATTCAGTGGGGGAGGTGTTCTGCCGACGCCTTCCCGGACTCAGTCGCCGACGAGCTCTCAGGGGCGCGTAGGGGTCGGTCCTCAGGGAGTTCTCAGGGTCGCGCTGCGGAACCGCCGCGAGCGCGGGTCCGTTTTCAGGACAGAGAGCGGCAGTGGCCGCGAAGGAGGCGACATCATGTCGAAGAACGCCAAGGTCGCAGCAGGTGGCGTGGCGGCCGGGCTCATCCTGCTGATCTGGCTGCCCTGGTGGGCGGCCCTGCTGATAGTTCTGGGAGTCCCGGCCGCCGCCTACCTCACGCTCGACCCCTCACAGCGGCGCAGGCTGCGCCGTGTCTCACGCAAGGAGATCGGCCGTTGAGGCGCTGACGTCCCCGACGAACGGCTCCCGGCGGTGGGACGCCTTCCGCGTCCCTGCTCAGCTGGGCCGTACGGCCATCTTGTCGAGCGCCTCCAGGAGTCCGGGCAGCGACGGCCCCCGCCCCACCGGCAGGACCTCACCGGGCTCGTCGTCGAGCAGGATGAACGCGATGTCGTCGGTCCTGGCGACGAGCGACCAGCCGGGGCCGTCCGCACGCAGCGTCCGCGCGTCCCCCGGTGCGAACGACGACCGGACCCGGCCGAGCGGCGGTGGCGTGTCGACATAGGCGCGGGCCTCCGCCAGGACCCGCCGGACACCGCCGTGTCCGGAGACCTCCGCGCCGGGCCGTCCGTCCGTGGCCACGATCCGGTCCGCGGCGTCGGCCGGTGCTCCCGCACCGGTGCCTGCGTCGCGGCCCGCGCCGCCCTCTCCGTCCCCGGGGGCACCCTCCACCGAACCGGCGTCGCCGCCCGGCGTCGAGAACTCCGCGTCGTCGATCTGCTCCCGCCACTGTGCCCACTGGAGGGCGATCTCGTCGGCCCCCAGGCGGCGCTGCGGCGGTCCCCAGACGGTGGTGTCCGGCGGGCACAGCGCGGGCTGGTCGGTGGCCTCGGGCCCCGGGTCGTGCGGCACGGGCACCCCGGGTGCCGCCACGGCGACCGCGAGGGGCCAGCCGGGCAGTGCCGTGACGACCGTCCGCTCGTCCGGCGACAGGTCGTACTCCATGCCGCAGTCCCAGGACGCCACGGCGACGGCCACCAGCGAGACGTCATCGACGACGACCGTCCACCGGGCGCCGTCACCGTCCTGGCCCAGCACCAGGCCGTAGCCGTCGGCCAGCGGTGGGAGACCGAGCGCGGCGCACGCCTCCGGATAGTCGTCGCCCAGCACACTCGGAAACTTCGCCGGCGTCAGCAGTACCGCCGTGAGCACATAGAGCGCATCGTCCGCGGCGGCGACGGCGTCCTCGTCCGTCCCGGCCATCCCAGCCTCCCCATCGGTTCGTCCAATGGCGGGCACCCTAGTGCGCCCGGGAAGCCCTTGTCACGACTCTCAGACGCACCCGAGCTGCAGCTTTCCGGTTGGACGGGGGCGAAACGACCACCCGGCGCCGGGGGCGGGATCAGGTCGCGGGCAGCCCCAGGAGCGCACGGGCCACGTCCCCCGGGGGCTCGTCCCGTTCCCGCGCGAGGGCGATCACGGCCCGGCACGCCAGTTCGTTGACCCCGAACGACAGGGCCTCCGGCGACACGCGGCCCGCCGCCTCTTCGATCCGGTCCTGGTCGTCGTCCACACACGCCGAGACGTACGCGGCCGCGGCCTCGAACAGGTTGTGCGAGCGGGGCCCGCCGCCCGCGGTCCCCTGCTTGCTCCGCTCCGTGCGCCGAGCGGTGCGGGATCTGTCCCAAGCCTCGCGGATCCTGCCGAACAAGCGGACCACCCTCCTCATTCGATCATCCTGGCTGACCGTACATCTCCTGCTACTCAACGTAGAGTTGAAGTCCCGACGGCAGAAGGGGGCGGCCATGGCAGGGCGCTTCGAGCGATTGGCACGGATCCGGCGCTTGGATCCCCACGAGGACGCCTCGGAGATCTATCGGCTGTGCTCGGCCTACGAGTTCCCCTGGGACTTCGCCCGCGCCCTGGAGTTGGCGCTCTACCGCACCTACGCCGTGCCGAGCATCGGCCGGCTGCTCGCCGAGACCGCGGAGTTCACCGACCGGCCCCAGAAGCGCTACGACGACACGGCACTGCTGCTCGACGCCGTGGTCGAGCACGGCTTCGACAGCCGGCAGGGCCGCACGGCCATCCGGCGCATCAACCAGATGCACCGCAGCTACGACATCACCAACGACGACATGCGGTACGTCCTGTGCACGTTCGTGGTGATCCCCAAACGCTGGATCGACGCCTACGGATGGCGCAGGATGTCGCGCCACGAGACCGTCGCCTCCGCCGTGCACTACCGCACGCTGGGGCGGCACATGGGCATCAAGGACGTTCCCGGGTCCTACGAGGAATTCGAGACCTGCCTCGACGCCTACGAACAGGCCCACTTCGCCTGGGACGAGGGCGCGCGCCGTGTCTCCGACGCCACGCTCGACCTCATGGCCTCCTGGTATCCGCGCCCTCTCGCACCGCTCCTGCGCGCCGGGACCCTCGCCCTGCTCGACGAACCCCTGCTGCGGGCCTTCGGCTACGCCCCGCCGAGCCCCGTCACCCGCGCGGTCGTGCGTCGCGCCGTCAGGCTGCGCGGGCGCGCGGTCCGCCTGCTGCCGCCGAGGAGCGCCCCGCACCATGCCCGTCAGAACCGGGAGATCAAGGGCTATCCGAACGGCTATCGGCTGGCCGATCTGGGCACCCGCCCGGCCCCCGGCCTCCGGGGCTGCCCGGTCCGACACATCGACACGTCGGCCGCCGAGTGAAGCGATCGTCTCCCACAGTCGGCGCCCAAGGCCGGTCACCGTCGTAGAAGAAGCTCGTCCCCGCCCACCGGCGCCCATGCGCGCGCGTGCCGGCGGACGTCGGCTCCCATGGGCGGCGACGATGCGGCTGGCGGATCCGCACGCCCTGCACCGTTCCACCGCAGGGCTCTGCCGCGGATCGGACCCGGTCGTGCGCGGGACGACCGTGCCGGGTGCCGGGCACAACGTCATGCTCGACCGCCCCGACGCGTTCGCGGCGGCGGCCGCCCGGCGGGGCCGACTCAGCCCGTGCGGGTCGCCAGGGCCAGGAACCGATCGTCCTCGTCGACGTACTCCGTCATCGCCCACCCGGAACCGGCCAGCAGCGGCCGTAGGTTGGCCTCAGCACGAAGATGGCCCGGCGTGAGCCGTCGCCCCTGCCGTGCCGCGAGCGCCGCCCGGCCGATCGGGTGGAACAGCGCCAGCACACCACCGGGGCGCACTACGCGGGCCAGTTCCCGCAGGTTTCCGGCCGGATCCGGAAGGTGCGCGACGAGACCCGCCGCGAAGACCGCGTCGAGCGTCCGGGAACGCAGGGGCAACGCGGCCACGTCGGTCAGCAGCAGACGTCCGTCACGGTCCCTCCCGGCCCGTACGGCGGCCTCGAGCATGGCAGGCGTCAGATCGGCCCCGACAACCAGCCCCGACGGCCCCACGGCCGCACGCAACGGGGGCAGGGCGCGACCGGTGCCGCATCCGGCATCGAGCACCCGATCGCCCTCGCGCAGCCCCAGCCCGGCGACCGCGGCGGTGTAGGCCGGGCCGTCGTCCGGGAACCGGCGGTCCCAGTCGGCGGCGCGGGAGCCGAAGAATTCCTGGACGTGCGTGTGGTCGTCGCTCATGCTTCGCATGATCCCCCAAGAGCCCGCGCAGCACGCGGAGCACAGAGAGAGCCGCAGCGCACATGTTCGAGCGTGACGCGATCGTTCCCTCTCCTCTCTGTGTCAGATAGCAACACCTTTCGAAATGCGCCCCCGTTGTGCGCCCCGATCGGGACTAGCGTCCCGGGGCCATGGGACACCTGGACCACGCCGCTCTCGGCTGGCTGACCCCCGCACTGTCGTACGCGATGGCCTGTACCGGCGCGGCCCTCGGGCTGCGCTGCACCGTGCGCGCCCTGGCCGCCACCGGGCGCACGCGCCGCAACTGGCTCCTGACCGCGGCCTCGGCGATCGGCACGGGCATCTGGACGATGCACTTCGTCGCCATGCTCGGCTTCCGGGTCAGCGGCACGGACATCCGGTACGACGTACCGCTCACCCTCGTGAGTCTGCTCGTCGCGGTGCTCGTCGTCTGCGCCGGCGTCTTCGCCGTCGGCTACGGCCGCAACCGGGCGCCGGCGCTCCTGCTCGGCGGCCTCACCACCGGAATCGGCGTCGCGAGCATGCACTATCTCGGCATGGCGGCCATGCGCCTGCACGGCGAGGTGAGCTACGACCCGCCACGCGTCGGACTCTCGGTGCTCATCGCCGTCGCTGCCGCCACAGCCGCCCTGTGGGCGGCGCTCAACACCCGGTCGCCCCTCGCCGCCGCCTCCGCCTCGTTGATCATGGGGGCGGCGGTGAGCAGCATGCACTACACCGGCATGTTCGCCGTGAGCGTGCGCGTCACGCCCTCCGGCGAGGCGCTGCCCGGGGCCACGGCGATGCAGTTCATCTTCCCCCTCGCCGTCGGCCTCGGGTCCTACCTCTTCTTGACGTCCGCCTTCGTCGCGCTGTCGCCGACGGCCCGCGAGCGCGAGGCGTCCGCCTCGGCCCGGCAGCAACCCGCCGGGAGCACCGCCCCGTAACGGCGACCGGGCGTCAGGGCCCGGCGGCAACGCACCGCACACCGCCCCGAGTGAGGAGGCCATGAGTCCACCCCGTACCACCCCCGCCCGCCCCACCCCCGAAGCCGGCGCCGAGACCTCGGCCCAGCCGTCCGTGCGCGGCCGTCGGGCGCACGCCGGGCCACCCGCCGACGAGGGCCCGGCGGAGCCCGCGGTCGAGGCAGCCGACCCACCCGCCACGCGCGCGTGGCGCGGGCGCCTGCAGCCCCGCACCGTGCGCGCCCGGATCATCTGCCTCCTGATGGTGCCCGTCGTATCCCTGCTGGCCCTGTGGGCGTACGCGACGGTCACCACCGCCCAGGACATCTCCCGGCTGCGGCAGGTCCAGCGTGTGGACGCCCGTGTCCGGGCCCCCGTCGCTACCGCCGTCGCCGCCCTGCAGGCCGAGCGGCTCGCGGCCGTGCGCCACGCCACCGACCCGTCGTCGGTGCCGGGTGCCGACTTCCGGGAACTGATCGCGCGCACCGACCGCGCGGTGGGACAGCTGCGCCTCGGCGACCGCCATACCGTGGCCGACAGCGAGGAACTGTCCTCCGGGGTGGCCCGGCGGCTCGAGGCGTTCGTCACCGGCGCCGAAGGGCTGGCGCCGCTGCGTACCGCCGTCCTCGACCACCGGGCGGACTGGGAGGAGACCTACCGCCGCTACACGGCGGCCGTCTCGGCCGCCTTTCACGTGGGTGGCGCGCTGAGCGGGGTCCAGGACGCCGATCCGGGATCGGACGCGCGCGTGCTGGTCGAGTTCGCCCGCGCGGGCGAGGCACTGGCCCAGGAGGACGCCCTGCTGGGAGGTGTCCGCCCGGCCGACGGACTCGCCGGTGAGCGGCTGCGCCTGTTCACCGGCGCCGTTGCCACCCGCCGGACGCTGACCGAGTCCGCCGTCGCCGGTCTGGGCGGCTCCGAGCGCGCGTCCTGGCGGGATCTGGCCGGCACCGGTTCCTATCTGACCGTGGGCGCGACGGAGGACCGGCTGCTCGACAGCGGATCGCCGGAACGGCCGGCCGAGGCCACGACGTCCCGGACCGCCTGGGACGGGGCGCACGCGCGCGTGCGTGACGGCATGCGGGCCATCGAGCGGGACGCCGGACGTTCGGCCGCCGACCGGGCCGACCCGTTCACCCGCGGGGTGCTCACTCCGGCCGGGGCCGCGGTCCTGTTCGGACTCCTCGCTGTAGCCGCGTCGCTCGTCATCTCCGTCCGCATCGGCCGCGGTCTGGTGGTCGAGTTGGTGAGCCTGCGCAACAGCGCCCTGGAGATCGCCCGGCACAAGCTCCCCGAGGCGATGCGCAGGCTGCGCGCGGGCGACGAGATCGACATCCGGACCGAGGCACCGCCGCGGCCTCCCGCCGAGGACGAGGCCGGTCAGGTCGCCGAGGCCCTGGGCACCGTGCACCGGGCCGCCCTGCGCGCCGCGGTGGAACGTGCCGAACTCGCCGGCGGAATCGCCGGGGTCTTCGTCAACCTCGCCCGCCGCAGCCAGATCCTCGTCCACCGCCAGCTGAGCCTCCTGGACAGCATGGAACGCCGCTCCGACGACCCGAACGAACTCAGCGACCTCTTCCGGCTGGACCACCTCACCACCCGCATGCGACGCCATGCCGAAAGCCTGATCATCCTCTCCGGTGCGGCACCCGGACGGGCCTGGCGCATGCCGGTCTCCCTGACCGACGTGGTCCGTGCCGCCGTCTCCGAAGTCGAGGACTACGCGCGCGTGGAGGTACGGCAGCTCCCCGAAGCGTCCGTCCAGGGCGCGGCCGTCGCCGACGTCACCCACCTCCTGGCCGAGATCATCGAGAACGCGGCCCAGTTCTCCCCGCCCCACACACGCGTACGGGTCTCCGGTGAACCGGTCGGCAACGGCTACGCGATCGAGGTCGAGGACCGCGGCCTCGGCATGGGCAGGGACGCGCTCGCCGAGGCCAACCACCGCATCGCGCGGTCGGAGACGCTCGACCTGTTCGACAGCGACCGGCTTGGTCTGTTCGTCGTCAGCCGGCTCGCCGCCCGGCAGGACATCAAGGTGCATCTCCAGACCTCCCCCTACGGCGGCACCACCGCGGTCGTCCTCCTGCCCACGGCACTTCTGCACAGTGAAACGGCCCCATCTCCTCCCCGGGCGGCCCACGAGGAGGCCCGGGCCGAGGAGCACCTGCACGCGCGCGTGCCTGGCGCCGGGCAGCAGGAAACCGTGTCCGCACCGGTCGACCGGCCGGCGCTGACATCCGCCGTACCGGCACCGACGCGTACCACCGCACCGGGGCGGCCCCCCGGAGCGCCCGCGCTGCGACTGCACCGGTCCTCCGACCTGCCCGATCTGGCCGAAGCCCCCGCGAAGAGCGACGTCCCCCGCCCGCAGCAGCCGGCGGGGGAGCCCGACGACCTGCCCCGCCGGGTACGGCAGGCGAACCTCGCCCCCCAACTGCGCGACGGCAGCCCCCTCGGTTCGACCCGGCCCGGCCCGGCACACGACGACGAGCAGCGTACCCCCGAGGCCGTACGGGACCGCATGACCGCCTACCGCGACGGCTGGTCGCGCGGCGGGGGCCGTCGCCCCGGCCACCCGACACCGCCAAAACCGTCGACCGGCGACAGCACCGAAGGAGACCCCGCATGATCCAGAATCCCGGCACCGGGACCGCCCGGCGGGCCCGCGAACTCGACTGGCTCCTGGACGACCTTGTCGGACGCGTACACGAAGTGCGGCACGCCGTGGTGCTGTCGAACGACGGACTCGCCGTGGGCGCCTCGCACGGACTCGCCCGCGAGGACGGCGAACACCTCGCCGCCGTCGCCTCCGGCTTCCACAGCCTGGCCAAGGGGGCGGGCCGGCACTTCGGCGCCGGGGGAGTGCACCGGACGATGGTCGAAATGGACGACGGCTACCTGTTCGTGGCCGCGGCCGGAGACGGTTCCTGCCTCGCCGTCCTCACCGCCGTGACCGCGGACATCGGTCTCGTGGCCTATGAGATGGCCCGGCTGGTGCGACGCGTCGGCGAGCACCTCCGCACCGCGCCACGTGCCGCGGCACGACCACCCTTCGGCGCATGACCCGGAAGGGCCCCAAGGATGACCGACGACATCACGGGCGGCGGCCGGGAAGGACCGGGCAGCCAGTGGTACGACAACGAGGCCGGACCCCTCGTCCGCCCCTACGCGATGACCGGCGGCCGCACCCGGCCGGGCCCGGCGGGAGTGCGGTTCGACCTGATCGCCCTCGTCACGCGCGCAGTCGGCGCACCGGACGTCGACGACACCGTGCTCGGGCCGGAACACCGCACCCTGATCGACCTGTGCCGCACGGAGACCCAGTCGGTGGCCGAACTCGCCGCCGACGCCGACCTGCCCGTGGGCGTAGTCAGAGTGCTCCTCGGCGACCTGGCGGAACTGGGGTGCGTGACCGTCAGCCGTCCGGTGCCACCGGCGCAGTTGCCGGACGAACGGATTCTGCGCGAAGTGATCGACGGACTGCGCGCTCTGTAGAGAAGGCCGAACGAACGACCGTGACCGGCACGCACGTGCACGACCACCCGCACCGAGAGAAGTGATCCATGGCCTCCGAACGCTCCGACGCCACGGACGGCGACACGACCGCGCTGGCGTTGAAGATCCTGGTCGCCGGAGGTTTCGGCGTGGGCAAGACCACCCTGGTGGGCGCGGTCAGCGAGATCAGGCCGCTGCGCACCGAGGAACTGCTCAGCGAGGCCGGACAGTTGGTGGACGACACCGACGGCATCGACCGGAAGGTCACCACGACCGTCGCCATGGACTTCGGACGCATCACCATCCGGTCCGGGCTCTCCCTCTACCTCTTCGGTACACCGGGTCAGGACCGGTTCTGGTTCCTCTGGGACGAACTGGCGCAGGGGGCGCTCGGCGCCGTAGTCCTCGCGGACACCCGGCGCCTGGCGGACTGCTTTCCGGCGGTGGACTACTTCGAACACCGGCGCATCCCGTTCGTGGTGGCCGTGAACTGCTTCACGGGAGCACGCCGCCACGACGAGCACAGCGTCCTGCGCGCCCTCGACCTCGATCCGGGAACGCCGGTGGTGCTGTGCGACGCTCGGGACCGCGACTCGGGGAAGGAAGTGCTGATCCGGCTCGTCGAGTACGCCGGGCGGATGCACACCGCCCGGCTCCTCGACTCCGTCCGCTGACCGGACCGGTCCCCCGGGGCAAGGGGCTCTCAGTCGGCGACCGACTTCTGGGCCAGGACCTTGTCCACGGGCACCCGGACGAGGAGTTCACCCGGGACACCGTTGCGTGCCCCGAACTCCTCGGCGCGCTCCTCACCCATGTACCGGGCGCCGATGCGCCCGGCCCAGTGCCGCAGTTCGCCGAGGTCCTCCGAGATGCGCGCACGCCCCTGCAGCACCACGAAGTGGAAGGGCGGCCGGTCGTCGTCCACACACAGGGCGATACGGCCGTCACGGAGCAGATTGCGCCCCTTCACGGTGTCCTTGCCGGTGTTGAACACCAGATCGTCCCCGTCCAGCAGGAACCAGATGGGCGCGATGTGCGGGCTGCCGTCGGCCCGGACGGTCGAGAGTTTTCCGGTGCGGGTGCCGTCCGAGACGAACGCCCGCCATTCCTCATCGGTCATCTTCTGTGCCATGCCCCCATCCTCCTTGCCCGGAGCACGGGCGTGGTGAAGGCTGGCGGACGGATCCCCCGGCCAGGGGGAGGCAACGCACACGGGGAGACACGGGGAGATCGGATCATGGCGCAGAACCAGGGACTGGGCTGGCTGCTGGACGACCTGACCGCACGCGTCGAACATGTGCGGCACGCGTTGGTCCTGTCCAACGACGGATTGGTGACCGGGGCGAGTACGGGCCTGCGACGCGAGGACGCCGAGCACCTCGCCGCCGTGTCGTCCGGACTGCACAGCCTGGCCAAGGGCTCGGGCCGCCACTTCGGCGCCGGCCAGGTACGGCAGACGATGGTCGAGTTCGACGACGCCGTCCTGTTCGTCACCGCGGCGGGTTCGGGCAGTTGCCTGTGCGTGCTCAGCGGGGCGGAGGCCGACATCGGGCAGATCGCCTACGAGATGACGCTGCTCGTGAACCGGGTGGGCGAGCACCTCGACGTCGACGCGCGGCAGCCGGGACGAATATCACCCACCGAGCCCTGACCTGCGCTTTCGGTGTCCCCGGTGGTCGGTCGCAGAGTTATCCACAGGCTCGCCACGGATGCCTCGGTTGCGGCTACGGTTCTTTGTGTCGGCGGGCGCGGACGGCGCCGGCCACACACTCCACGGGGGAGACGAACCATGTCCGGCAACACCATCACGCACGACGTCGCAGCGGTCGGCGAGCGGACCGGGACCACCCGGGGCGCCTCGGTCACCCACCACCGCGCGGCGCGAGAGCTGGGCCTCAGGCGCAGCGACTTCGACCTCGCCGTGCACCTCGGCCGGGTCCGCACGGTACCCGACGACGCGGGAGGCGGGCGGCGCGTCCCTCGCGACGAGATCGACCGGATCCGGGCGGCGGACGGTTTCCCCGAGGTGCTTCGGGCCGCTGTCCGGGCCGTCGGGACCACGGAGGGCGCGGCCCTCATGGACGTGACCACGGCCCGATTCACCCGTCTCGCACGGCTGGGACTGCTGGTGCCCGTGAAGTTCTACGTCAACCGGTACCGCGCCGTCGTCTGGCTGTATCTGGCGGAGGAGCTACGGCAGTTCAGGACGGACGAGCGCAACACCGCACTGCTGAAGGGCCGCACGCCCGAAGGCCTGCGGAATCAGCTCCAGGAGGGGCTGGACCTGCGTCCCCGCAACTGGCGGGGAAGGCATCTGGGATTCCTGCTCCGGCAGGCGGACGACCCGTGGGCCCGGGCCGCAGCGGTGGCGTCGCTGCTCGACGCCGCCGAGATCTCGGACGTCATCACGGACCCCTACGAGCGCTCCCACCTGCGCCGGTTCCGCCCCGCACGCGCCATGCACGGATCGCCGGGCTCCCCGGCCGCACAGCTCGCCGAGGAGATCGTCACGGCCGGCGACCCGGACGAGGTCGACTGGCTCCGCTCGGACCTGGCGGCCGCGGTGGACACGGCCCGCCGCCATCGCCCGGCGCCCCGCCCGGCCACACATGGTGTGCCGCACCCGACAGGTCCGGAATCCCTGCCGCGCGAGACGGCGGAACCGGTGCGGCCCGAGGGGGAGAACGCCGCACCACGCACGGTGCGGCGACCCGGACGGCTGAGTGGTCTGTTCGGACGGCTGTGGCGCAGAGACTCCTGACCTACAGGGCCCGGAAAAGCCCTTCCTGGACGACGGAGACCAGCATCCGTCCCTCCCTGTCGTAGATCCGTCCGCGGGCCAGCCCACGCCCGCCGGTCGCGATCGGCGACTCCTGGTCGTACAGAAACCACTCGTCGGCCCGGAACGGCCGGTGGAACCACATGGCGTGGTCCAGCGACGCCATGTCGAACCCCCGGGGACCCCACAGCGGCTCCACAGGGATGCGCACGGCGTCCAGGAGCGTCATGTCGCTGGCGTAGGTCAGGGCGCAGGTGTGCACGAGCGGGTCGTCGCCCAGCGGCCCGACGGCGCGCATCCACACGGCGCTGCGGGGCTCGGCTCCCTCGACGTCCTCGGCGCTCCAGCGAAGGCGGTCGACGTAGCGGATGTCGAAGGGCTGACGGCGGGCCATCCGCTCCAGCTGCTCCGGCAGTGCGCCGAGGTGCTCCCGCACCTCGTCCGCGACCGTCGGCAGGGACTCCGGATCGGGGACCTTGCGGGCCGGCGGCAACTGGTGTTCGAAACTGCCCGGCTCAGGCTTGTGAAAGGAGGCGGTGAGCGTGAAGATCGTGCGGCCCTGCTGCACGGCGGTGACCCTGCGGGTGGTGAACGACCGTCCGTCCCGGTCCCGTTCGACCTGGTACACGATGGGCACTCCCGGGCGGCCCGGACGCAGGAAGTACGCATGCAGCGAGTGCACCGGGCGGTCACCGTCGGTGGTGCGGCCCGCGGCGACCAGGGCCTGGCCGGCCACCTGGCCCCCGAAGACCCGCTGCAACGACTCCTCGGGGCTGCGGCCACGGAAGATGTTGACCTCGATCTGCTCCAGGTCGAGCAGGGCGACGAGGCTCTCGGCCGGATTCGTCATGAGTGGGTTTCTCCTGTGCTCACAGCTGGCCGACATCGGTGACCCGGACGACCGCACGGCCCTCCGCGTCGGAGGCGGTGAGGTCGACCTCGGCACTGATGCCCCAGTCGTGGTCGTCGTTCGGGTCGTCGAAGATCTGCCGTACGCGCCACAGCCCGTTCTGCGGCTCCTCCTCGATGACGAGCAGCTTCGGACCGCGGGCGTCCGGGCCGGTGCCCAGGTCGTCGTACTCGTCCCAGTACTTGTCCATGGCCTCGCCCCACGCGTCGGCGTCCCAGCCGGCGTCGGCATCCATCTCGCCCAGCTCACCGACCTGGTCCAGGGCGGCAAGCTCGACACGGCGGAACATGGTGTTGCGCACCAGCACACGGAAGGCGCGCGCGTTGGCCGTGACCGGCCGTACCTGATCGGCCTTCTCCTGAGCCTCCTCGGCGGTCATCTCCTCCGGGTTGGCGAGCTGCTCCCACTCGTCGAGGAGACTGGAGTCGACCTGGCGCACCATCTCGCCGAGCCACTCGATCAGGTCCTGCAGGTCCTCGGACTTGAGGTCGTCCGGCACGGTGTGGTCGAGGGCCTTGTAGGCGCTCGCCAGGTAGCGCAGCACGATGCCCTCGGTGCGGGCCAGTTCGTAGTGGGAGACCAGCTCCGTGAAGGTCAGTGCCCGTTCGTACATGTCGCGGATGACCGACTTCGGGGACAGCGGGTGGTCACCGACCCAGGGATGGCTCCTGCGGTACGTGTCGTAGGCGTGGAAGAGCAGCTCCTCCAGGGGCTTCGGGTAGGTGATGTCCTGGAGGCGCTCCATGCGCTCCTCGTACTCGACCCCGTCCGCCTTCATCGCGGCCACGGCCTCACCGCGGGCCTTGTTCTGCTGGGCGGCGAGGATCTGCCGCGGGTCGTCCAGCGTGGACTCCACGACCGACACCATGTCCAGCGCGTACGAAGGCGACTCGGGGTCCAGCAGTTCGAAGGCGGCCAGGGCGAACGTGGACAGCGGCTGGTTCAGCGCGAAGTCCTGCTGCAGGTCCACCGTGAGACGCACGATGCGCCCCTCCGCGTCCGGCTGGTCGAGCTTCTCCACGATGCCGCCGTCCAGCAGCGACCGGTAGATGGCGATCGCCCGCCGGATGTGCCTGAGCTGCTGCCTGCGCGGCTCGTGGTTGTCCTCCAGCAGGTGCCGCATCGCCAAGAAGGCGTCGCCGGGACGGGCGATCACCGACAGCAGCATGGTGTGCGTGACCCGGAAGCGGGACGTCAGCGGCTCCGGCTCGGAGCCGATGAGCTTCTCGAACGTGCTCTCCGACCAGGCCACGAACCCTTCGGGGGCCTTCTTCCGGACGACCTTCCGCCGCTTCTTCGGGTCGTCACCGGCCTTGGCGAGCGCCTTCTCGTTCTCGACGACGTGCTCGGGCGCCTGGGCGACCACGAAGCCCTCCGTGTCGAACCCGGCGCGTCCGGCACGCCCGGCGATCTGGTGGAACTCGCGGGCCCTCAGCGTGCGGACCCGGGTACCGTCGTACTTGCTCAGCGCGGTGAACAGCACGGTCCGGATCGGCACGTTGACGCCCACGCCGAGCGTGTCCGTGCCGCAGATCACCTTCAGCAGGCCGGCCTGCGCGAGCTTCTCCACCAGCCGCCGGTACTTGGGCAGCATGCCGGCGTGATGGACCCCGATGCCGTGCCGCACGTAACGGGAGAGATTGCGGCCGAACTTGGTGGTGAAGCGGAAGTTGCCGATCAGCTCGGCGATCCGTTCCTTCTCCTCACGGGTGCACATGTTGATGCTCATCAGCGCCTGCGCCCGCTCCACGGCCTGCGCCTGGGTGAAATGCACGATGTACACGGGGGCCTGCCGGGCCGCCAGCAGATCGGTGAGCGTCTCGGTGAGCGGGGTGTAGCGGAATTCGTAGGACAGCGGCACCGGACGGGTGGCCGAGCGGACCACCGCGGTGGGACGGCCGGTGCGGCGCGCGAGGTCCTTCTCGAAGAAGGAGACGTCACCAAGGGTCGCCGACATCAGGACGAACTGGGCCTGCGGCAGTTCCAGCAGCGGAATCTGCCAGGCCCAGCCGCGGTCCGGCTCCGCGTAGAAGTGGAACTCGTCCATGACGACCTGGCCGATGTCCGCGTGCTTGCCGTCACGCAGCGCGATGGACGCCAGGACCTCGGCCGTGCAGCAGATGACCGGGGCGTCGGAGTTCACCGAGGCGTCGCCGGTCAGCATGCCCACGTTCTCGGTGCCGAAGATCTTGCACAGCTCGAAGAACTTCTCCGACACCAGCGCCTTGATCGGGGCCGTGTAGAAGGTGACCTCGTCCCGGGCCAGGGCGGCGAAGTGCGCGCCCGCCGCGATCATGCTCTTGCCGGAACCGGTGGGAGTCGACACGATCACGTTCGCGCCGGAGACCACCTCGATCAGCGCCTCCTCCTGATGGGGGTAGAGCGTGAGACCGCGCTCCTGCGCCCACGCCTCGAAGGCTTCGTACAGGGCATCGGGGTCGGCGGTCCGCGGCAGCTGATCGATGAGGGTCACGCCCCCATCTTGCCTGTCCCGGGTCGTGATGGGGGAATCGGCTGTCCGCATGAAGATCACGAACGCTACGCTGGGTCGCCGGCGCGGAAACCGCGGACGCGGACAACTGCACAGCGGCACACGAGGAATGGGGCGGGCAACGGCGATGATGGGACCAGCACACTCACTGTCGGGCGCCGCGGCGTGGCTCGGCGTCGGGGCGGCGACCGCCGCCGCGGGACAGCCGATGCCCTGGCCGGTGCTGCTCGCCGGAGCCCTGATCTGCGCCGGAGCGGCACTCGCCCCCGACCTCGACCACAAGGCGGCCACCATCTCCCGGGCCTTCGGACCGGTCTCACGGGGGCTGTGCGAGATCGTGGACAAGCTGTCCTACGCCGTCTACAAGGCCACGAAGAAGCGGGGCGACCCGCGCCGCACCGGCGGGCACCGCACGCTGACGCACACCTGGCTGTGGGCGGTCCTGATCGGCGGCGGCACCTCCGTCCTGGCCATCACGGGTGGCCGGTGGGCGGTCCTGGCGATCCTCTTCGTGCACATGGTGCTGGCCATCGAGGGCCTGCTCTGGCGGGCCACCCGCGGCTCCAGCAGCGACGTGCTGGTCTGGCTGCTGGCCGGGACCAGCGCATGGATCCTCGCCGGGATCCTGGACAAGCCCGACGGTGGCGCGGACTGGCTGTTCACCGCCCCGGGCCAGGAGTACCTGTGGCTCGGGCTGCCGATCGTGCTCGGCGCGCTGGTGCACGACATCGGGGACGCGCTGACCGTTTCCGGCTGCCCGATACTCTGGCCGATACCGGTGGGCCGCAAGCGGTGGTACCCCATCGGCCCGCCGAAGATGATGCGGTTCCGGGCGGGCAGCTGGGTGGAGCTCAAGGTGCTGATGCCGGTGTTCATGCTGCTCGGGGGAGTGGGCGGCGCGGCGGCACTCAACTTCATCTGAGCGACCCGCCGCCGATCGGGTCAGCCGGTTTCGCCGGTGTCCCGTCCCTCGCCCGCGCCGTAACGCCGCTCGAAGCGGGCGACGCGCCCCTCCGAGTCCACCGTTCGCGCCTTGCCGGTGTAGAAGGGGTGGCTCTCCGAGGAGATCTCCACCTCCACCACCGGGTAGGTCTCGCCGTCGTCCCACATGATGGTCTGGTCGCTGACCGCGGTGGACCGGGTGAGGAAGGCGTACCCGGCACCGCGGTCACGGAAGACGACGGGCCGGTAGTCGGGATGCTTGTCCTGCTGCATGGCTGCTCCTCGTACGGCACGGTTCATCGGGGCGCCGGCAGGTGCCTGCCGTCGCGAGTGGCGTCAGCCGGGCAGGGAGTCCTCGTCGACCACGTGCATCGCGGCCTCTTCGGCGGAGGCGGCCGCGCCGTCGATGCCCACGTCCATGGCGACCAGCGCCGGCTCCTCGTCCTCGTGCACCCCTTCGTCGGGTGCCACGAGCCGGCCGGAGCGGTCCGCGCCGACCTCGTTGTCCAGCAGTTCCCCGTCGGTGCCGTCGGAATCGCCCAGCCCGTCGCCGTCGGGCGCGAGCTCGTCCGGCCGCTCCTCGGCGAGCCGCTCGTCCAGCGTTTCACCGCGGCGGCGTTCGGCGGCCGTCACGCCGGTGTGTTCCACCGCCCAGGGGCGCTCGGGCGGGGACCAGCCCCGGTCGAGGGGATCGTCGACACCGTCCTCCTCGAGGGTGTCCTCACTGTCGAGCAGGCCGGTGTCCTCCCGCTGCTCGGATCCGTCGGGCTGGTAGACGTCATCTCCCCATCCGTCGACGCTGTTCACGGATACCTCCCGGGGGTGGGGACCGGCCCCTTCTCACCGTGGACCGCGGCGGGCCGCCGCTGCACGGGGCACAGGCCTCACCCGTCGGAGAACCGCGCGGTTCCCGGGCCTGCCTCGAGCCGGTGCCTTCTCCAAGCCTTCCACTCCCGTTCGGGACCGCGCAACGGCACGGACGCCGTCGGGGTGCCCGCCGGGCCGGGCTCCCCTGCGGCTGCACCGTCCCGTCCGGCTGCACAGCCCCCTCCGGCCCACGCCGACGAGGCCGGTGCCGGCCCCCGTCCGGCCCTCTCCGGTCCTCGTCGGCCGGTCCGGGGCCCGCCACCGCCGCCCGCCCCGGACCCCTCTCGCTCTCGCTCTCGAAGAGTGTGACGCGGCTACCCGTGCCAGGAGCGCCACAGTGCCGCGTAGGCACCGTCCGCCGCGACGAGTTCGTCGTGGCTGCCCAGCTCACTGATCCGGCCGTTCTCGACCACGGCGATGACGTCCGCGTCATGGGCGGTGTGCAGGCGATGGGCGATCGCGATCACCGTGCGACCGTCCAGGACCCGGGCCAGGGACCGTTCGAGATGGCGTGCGGCCCGTGGGTCGAGCAGGGACGTCGCCTCGTCCAGCACCAGGGTGTGCGGGTCGGCCAGCACCAGGCGGGCCAGCGCGATCTGCTGGGCCTGCGCCGGGGTCAGCGCGAAGCCGCCCGAGCCGACCTCGGTGTCCAGGCCCTCGTCCAGCCCACGGGACCAGTCGTCCGCGTCGACCGCGCCCAGCGCCGCCCACAGCTCGGCGTCGGTGGCGCCGGTCCTGGCGAGCCGGAGGTTGTCGCGCAGGGAACCCACGAAGACGTGGTGCTCCTGGTTGACCAGGGCGACGTGCGAGCGGACCCGTTCCGCGGACATCCGGGAGAGTTCCGCCCCGCCCAGGGTGATCCGGCCCTCCCTGGGACCGTAGATGCCCGCGAGCAGCCTGCCCAGGGTGGATTTGCCGGCGCCCGAGGGGCCGACCAGGGCGAGCCTGGTGCCCGGGGCGACCTCCAGCGACACCTTGCGCAGGACGTCCACGCCCTCGAGGTAGCCGAAGTGCACCCGGTCGGCGTGCACGTCCCGTCCGTCGGGGGCCAGCGTGGCGTCACCGGCGTCCGGCTCGATGTCCCGCACGCCCACCAGCCGGGCCAGGGACACCTGGGCCACCTGCAGCTCGTCGTACCAGCGCAGGATGATGCCGACCGGGTCGACGAGCATCTGCGCGATCAGGGCGGCCGTGGTCAGCTGACCGACGCCGATCCAGCCCTGGAGGACGAACACACCGCCGATGAGCAGGACGGAGGCGAGCACGGTCACGTGGGTGACGTTGATGACGGGGAAGAGCACCGACCGCAGCCACAGGGTGTAGCGCTCCCAGGCCGTCCACTCCCTGATCCGGTGCTCGGACAGCTCGATGCGACGGGCGTCGAGGCGGTGCGACTCCACGGTGCGCCCGGCGTCCACCGTCTCGGCCAGCGCGGCGGCCACCGCGGCGTACCCGGCGGCCTCCGAGCGGTAGGCGGCGGGCGCCCGGCGGAAGTACCAGCGGCAGCCGATCACCAGCAGCGGCACCGCGATCAGTACCGCGGGCGCCAGCGGCGGCGCCGTCACCACCAGGCCACCGAGCAGCAGCACCACCCACACGGCGCCGATCGCGAGCTGGGGCACGGCCTCGCGCATGGCGTTGGCGAGCCGGTCGATGTCCGTGGTGATCCGGGAGAGCAGGTCGCCCGTGCCCGCCCGTTCCAGCACGCCGGGCGGCAGTCCGACCGACCGCACGAGGAAGTCCTCGCGCAGATCGGCCAGCATCCGCTCGCCGAGCACGGCCCCCCGCAGCCGCACCTCGCGCACGAACACGGCCTGCACGACGAGGGCGAGCACGAAGAGCGTGGCGGTGAGGCCGAGACGCAGCTCGCGCGCGTCGTCCGAGACCCGCTCCACGAGCCCGCCCAGCAGGTAGGGGCCCGCCATCGAGGCGATCACGGCGACGGTGTTGACGGTGACGAGGAAGAGGAAGGCCCCGCGGTGCCGGCGCAGCAGTTCTCCCACGTAGGCGCGCACGGTCGGGCGCGCGCCGACGGGCAGGGTGTTCGCCGTCGTGGGAGCCGCCGGGTCGTAGGACGGTGGGGCGACGCCGATCATGCCGTCTCCTCGATCTCTTCCAGTCGGTGCAGTACGTCGTCGTCGCTCAGGGAGCCGTCCCGGTCCTCGGCGCGGCCGTCGTCGGTCAGGGGCTTCACCGGTTTCCCCCGGGCCGGTACGGCGTCCGGGTGCGCCGCGGTCTCCTCGTCGGTCTCGCGGGTCACCACGGCCCGGTACCGGTGCTCGGTGTGCAGCAGTTCCCGGTGCGCTCCGACCGCCGCGACCTCACCTTCGTGCAGGAACACGATCCGGTCCGCACGGTCCAGCAGCAGCGGCGAGGAGGTGAACACCACCGTGGTGCGCCCCGCGCGCAGCGCCCGTACGCCTTCCGCGATCCGCGCCTCGGTGTGCGAGTCGACGGCCGAGGTCGGTTCGTCCAGGACCAGCGCCTCCGGGTCCGTGATCAGGGACCGGGCCAGCGCCAGTCGCTGGCGCTGGCCGCCCGACAGCGAACGGCCACGCTCGGTGATGCGGGCGTCCATCGGGTCGTCGGCGCCGAGCGAGCCCTGCGCGAGCGCCGTCAGTACGTCACCGCACTGGGCGGCGGTCAGCGCGTCCTCGGCGTCGACGGCACCGGACGCGGGCACGTCCAGCAGCTCCCGGAGCGTTCCGGAGAGCGGCACCGGGTCCTTGTCCTGCACCAGGACGGCGGTGCGCGCGGACTTCAGGGGAAGCTCGTCCAGCGGCACCCCGCCCAGCAGGGCCGACGTGCCCTCCTCCGAGGGGTGCCCGCCGAGCCGCTCCGCCAGCCGCCCGGCCGCGTCCGGGTCGCCGCACACCACGGCGGTGAACCGGCCCGCCGGAGCCAGGAGACCGGTGCCGGGGTCGTACAGGTCGCCGGTGGGGGTCTCGGCGGCGCGCGAACCAGCGGTGTCCGTGGTGCGTTCCAGGGCCAGCACCCGTGCGGCCCGTTTGGCCGAGGGCCGGGAGAAGGAGTACGCCATGGCGATCTCCTCGAAGTGCCGCAGCGGGTAGGTGAGGATCATGACGGAGCTGTAGACGGTGACGAGTTCGCCGACGTCGATACGGCCGTCGCGGGCCAGGTGGACGCCGTGCCAGACCACGGCGATCAGCAGCAGGCCGGGCAGCAGCACCTGGATGGCGGAGATCAAGGACCACATGCGGGCGCTGCGCACGGCGGCGTGCCGCACCTCCTGGGAGGCGTCGCGGTAGCGGTCGAGGAAGAGTTCCTCGCCGCCGATGCCGCGCAGCACGCGCAGTCCGGCGACGGTGTCCGAGGCGAGTTCGGTGGCGCGTCCGGCCTTGTCGCGCTGGACGTCGGCCCGCCGGGTGGCGCGGGGCAGCAGGGGCAGTACCGCCAGGGCCAGCACCGGCAGGCCCACGACCACGACGACCCCGAGCGCCGGCTGGTAGACGACCAGCGCCACGCAGACCAGCACGATGGTGAGCGCGGCCGCCGTGAAGCGGGAGACGGCCTCCACGAACCAGCCGATCTTCTCGACGTCGCCGGTGGACACGGCCACGACCTCACCGGCCGCGACGCGCCGGGTCAGTGCAGAGCCGAGCAGCGCCGTCTTGCGGGCCAGCAGTTGCTGGACGCGGGCGGCGGCGGTGATCCAGTTGGTGACGGCCGCGCGGTGCAGGAAGGTGTCGCCGAGCGCGTTGCCGACACAGCACAGCACCATGACGCCGCCCGCGAGGGCGAGCCGGCTGCCGGAGCGGTCGACGACCGCCTGGATGGCGAGACCGACGCAGAAGGGCAGGGCGGAGACGGAGGCGAAGTGCAGCAGGCCCCAGGCCAGTGACTTGAGTTGCCCACCGAGCTGGTTGCGGAACAGCCACCACAGGAATCGGGGGCCCGAGCGTGCGTCCGGCACACCCGGGTCGGGATACGGAAGGTCTTGGATCTGCATGACGTCCCAGTGGCTCGTGTCAGGGGGTGCCGTTGCTATGCGGCATCAAGAGGCTGCAAACCGTGAAAGGTTCGCGTCGCGACGTGCCCAAAATCAAGCGGTTTTCCGCGATGGGGTACGAATCCGGCTGCGGTCCGCCACACGGCCTCCACACCACCCGCCGCGGTGCGTGCGCTGCTTCGCGGCCGTCCTGACGGCATGTCCGAGGGGAGTGGGACCATGGACGGATGGCACGTGGTGGTGGACGGCGTACGGCGGTCGCGATGGCGGCCCTTGGAACCCTGCTGGCCGGGACGGCGCTGTCCGCCTGCGGCGGCCGGTCGGCGGACGGCGGGGACGCCCGGGCGGGCGAATCCCCGGGCGAGGCGGGCCGGAGCAGTGCCTCGGCGGACCCGACGCGGATCCCCGGCGTCGGCGACCGGCTCCGGACGCGCATCCCGGGCGACTCGCGCCAGGTCGTCGCGGTGTACGGGGACGGCAGCGATTCCGCCGATTCCACGGTCGTGCTCTACACGAAGCAGGGCTCCGCCTGGCACCGCGACCGGAGCTGGGCGGGGCACAACGGCACGAAGGGGTGGACGACCGACCACCACGAGAACGACAAGCGCAGCCCCGTCGGCGTGTTCACGCTCAGCGACGCGGGCGGCGTGCTCCCGGACCCGGATCCGGCCCCCGGCACAGGGCTGCCGTACAGCAGGTCCGCGAGCTTCGCGGCACCGCGGTGGTGGGCGAAGCCGTACTGGCACGACTTCGACTACGTCATCGCCATCGACTACAACCGGGTCAAGGGCACCCCGCCGAACGACCCGACCCGCCCCGAAGGTACGTCCAAGGGCGGTTCGATCTGGCTGCACATGGACCACGGCAGCGGTACGTCGGCCTGCGTCAGCCTGCCCAAGCCAGCGATGGAGTACCTGCTGCGCACTTTGGACCCGGACCAGCACCCGGTGGTGGTGATGGGAGACAGGGCGCACCTCAAGGCATGAGAGCCCGCGGCGGGCCGGGGGTCATGCCGTCCGGCGGCCCTCGCCCGGGTCGGGCCCGTCGATCAGGGTGTCCAGCAGTCCGCCCAGCACCGCGCGCTGCTCGTCCGTCAGCGGGGCAAGGATCTCCTCGGCGGCTGAGCGGCGCGCACCGCGCAGTTCCCGCAGGGCGGCGCGCCCGTCGTCGGTCAGCTCGATCCGGATGACCCGACGGTTGGCGGGGTCCGGGACGCGGCGTACCTTCCCGGCCGCCTCCAGCCCGTCGACCAGGGTCGTCACCGCCCGGGGCACGACTTCCAGCCGCTCGGCCAGGTCGGCCATCCGGGGCGGCGAGCCCCAGTGCGCCAGCGTGCGCAGGAGCCGGGACTGGGCCGGGGTGATGCCGAGGTCGCGGTGCTCGAGATGGCGCTTCTGGATGCGGTGCACCCTGCGGGTGAGCCGCAGCAGCTGCTCGGCGAGCAGGCCGTCGGGATCGGGGGCGGTCATACGGGAACAATATCAGGATGATGTTCATTGTGAGTATAGGTAACAATGACCTATGATCCGTAAGGTCGGCGATAGTCCGCCGCAGGTCCGGGAGGCCTGCCGTCCGAGGGTTTTGCCGGCCTTCCTCGCCGCCTCCGAAGGAGCCCATGCACCCCGATCGCGAATCCGCCTGGACCGCACCCGCCGACGCCGTGGAACAGCCCCGGCAGGTGCGCCGCATCCTGAAGCTGTTCCGCCCCTACCGCGGCCGCCTCGCGGTCGTCGGCCTGCTGGTCGGTGCCGCGTCCCTGGTGTCGGTCGCCACGCCCTTCCTGCTCAGGGAGATCCTCGACGTCGCCATCCCCGAGGGGCGCACGGGACTGCTGAGCCTGCTCGCCCTCGGCATGATCTTCGGCGCCGTCCTCACCAGCGTCTTCGGCGTGCTGCAGACCCTGATCTCCACGACCGTGGGCCAGCGCGTCATGCACGACCTGCGCACCGCCGTCTACGGCCGGCTCCAGCAGATGTCCCTCGCCTTCTTCACCCGCACCCGCACCGGCGAGGTCCAGTCCCGCATCGCCAACGACATCGGCGGCATGCAGGCCACCGTCACCTCCACGGCGACCTCGCTGGTGTCCAACCTGACCAGCGTGGTCGCCACGATCGTCGCCATGGTCGTCCTCGACTGGCGCCTCACCGTCGTCTCGCTGCTGCTGCTCCCGGTGTTCGTGTGGATCAGCCGTCGCGTCGGCAGGGAACGCAGGAAGATCACCACCCGGCGCCAGAAGCAGATGGCCGCGATGGCCGCCACGGTCACCGAGTCGCTCTCCGTCAGCGGCATCCTGCTCGGCCGCACCATGGGCCGGTCCGACTCGCTCACCCGCGCCTTCGCGGACGAGTCCGAGAGTCTGGTCGACCTGGAGGTGAGGTCGAACATGGCGGGCCGCTGGCGGATGGCCGTCATCACGATCGTCATGGCCGCCATGCCGGCCGTCATCTACTGGACCGCGGGCATCGCCCTGCGACTCGGCGGCCCCGACGTCTCCCTCGGCACGATCGTCGCCTTCGTCTCGCTCCAGCAGGGGCTGTTCCGCCCGACCGTGAGCCTGCTGTCGACCGGAGTGCAGATCCAGGCCTCGCTCGCGCTCTTCCAGCGCATCTTCGAGTACCTCGACCTTCCGATCGACATCACCGAGCGAAAGGACGCCGTCCGCCTCGACCAGATCAAGGGCGAGGTCCGCTTCGAGAGCGTCGGGTTCGGCTACGGCGGCAAGGGCGGTCCGGTCCTCGACGGCATCGACGTGACCGTTCCCGCCGGCAGCAGCCTCGCCGTCGTCGGTCCCACCGGCGCCGGCAAGTCCACGCTCGGCCACCTGGTGCCGCGGCTGTACGACGTGACGGACGGCCGGGTCACCCTCGACGGGGTCGACGTGCGCGACCTCGACTTCGACACCCTCGCCCGCGCGGTCGGCGTCGTCTCGCAGGAGACGTACCTCTTCCACGCCTCCGTCGCCGAGAACCTGCGCTTCGCCAAGCCGGACGCCACGGACGCCGAGCTGGAGGCGGCGGCGAGGGCGGCCCAGATCCACGACCACATCGCCGCCCTGCCCGACGGCTACGACACCGTGGTCGGGGAGCGCGGCCACCGCTTCTCCGGCGGCGAGAAGCAGCGCCTGGCCATCGCCCGCACCATCCTGCGCGACCCGCCCGTCCTCGTCCTGGACGAGGCGACCAGCGCCCTGGACACCCGTACCGAGGCCGCCGTGCAGGGCGCCATCGACGCCCTGTCGGCCAACCGCACCACGATCACCATCGCCCACCGCCTGTCCACCGTCCGCGACGCCGACCGGATCGTGGTCCTCGACTCCGGGCGCCTGGCCGAACAGGGCACGCACGAGGCACTGCTGGCGCAGGACGGGAGGTATGCCGCGCTGGTCCGCCGGGACGCCCGACTGGAGTCGACAAGATGAAGATATGCCGGGTTTGTGTGCATGCGGGGGTTACCGTGCCCGCATGCAGATGAACACTCCGTCACGGAGCGCGAGAAGCGCCAGGAGCGCCAGGAGCGCCAGAGGCCCCAGAAGGAGCCTCAGGAGCCCCACGGGCCTCGGCGTCCTCACCGATTCCAGAAGTCTCAGAAGCCTCAGAGGTCCCAGAGGGCCCAGAGGTCCCAGGAGAGCGGTCCGGCTGACGCGTCGGGGCCGTATCGCCCTGATCGCGGCCGGCGCCGTCGTGGCCGGTACCGCCGTGGCGGTGCCGCTGCTGGCGACGGACGACGAGGGCGAGTCCCGTCCCACGTCCCTGGTGATTCCGGAGGGCTGGCGCGCGACCCAGGTCTACGGAGCCGTCGACAAAGCCCTCGCGCTGCCCGCGGGCACCACAAAGAAGTCCCTGGCCAAGGCCAACCTCAAGCTGCCCAACGACGCCGAGGGCAACCCCGAGGGCTACCTCTTCCCGGCGACCTATCCGCTCGGCGAGAGCCCGACCCCGGAGAAGCTGCTGACGGCCATGGTCGACACGGCGAACAAGAAGTTCACCGGCGCGCCGGTCGCCGCGGGCGCCCAGCGCAACGCGCTGAACGTCTATCAGGCGGTCACCATCGCCAGCATCGTGCAGGCGGAGGCCGCGGCCAAGGAGGACATGGGCAAGGTGGCCCGGGTGATCTTCAACCGGCTGGAACGCGGCATGCCGCTGCAGATGGACTCCACCATCAACTACGCCCTGGGCCGGAGCACCTTGAAGACCAGCACCAAGGACACGAAGATCGACAGTCCGTACAACTCGTACCAGCGCATGGGGCTGCCGCCCACCCCCATCGCCAATCCGGGCGACGAGGCGATGACCGCCGCGATCAACCCGACCCCCGGTGACTGGCTGTACTTCGTCACGGTCAAACCGGGCGACACGCGCTTCACCGCCGACTACGCCGAACACCAGCGCAACGTGGACGAGTTCAACCGCCTCCAGCGGAGCGCCTCGAAGCGGGCCGAGGCCGCCAAGTGACCGGTCGGGGCGTCACGCGGCGACCGGCTCCCCCTCGGCCAGCAGCCGCCTGATGTCCCGCACGGCCGCGCGTCCCGCCCGGTTGGCGCCGATGGTGCTGGCGGAGGGGCCGTAGCCGACGAGATGGATCCGCGGGTCGGCGACCGCGCGCGTCCCCTCGACCCGGATCCCGCCGCCGGCCTCCCGCAGCCGCAGCGGCCTCAGATGGTCGACGGCGGGACGGAACCCGGTCGCCCACAGGATGACGTCCGCGGCCACCTGCCGCCCGCCGTCCCACTCCACCCCCTCCGGCGTGATCCGGTCGAACATCGGCTGCCGGTCCAGCACGCCCGACTCCAGCCCGGCCCGGACCGCGTCGTTCAGCGGCAGCCCCGTCACCGACACCACACTCTTCGGCGGCAGCCCCTGCCGCACCCGTTCCTCCACGAGCGCCACCGCGGCCCGGCCCGCCTCCTCGTCGAAGGGTCCTTCGCGGAAGACGGGGGGCCTTCGGGTCACCCACGTGGTGGCCGCGGCGTACGGCGCGATCTCCAGCAGGTGCTGCGTCCCCGAGGCGCCGCCGCCGACCACGACCACGCGCAGGCCGGTGAACTCCTCGGGCCCGGCGTACTGCGCGGTGTGCAGTTGCCGTCCCCGGAACGTCTCCTGCCCCGGGTAGCGCGGCCAGAAGGGGCGGTCCCAGGTGCCGGTCGCGTTGATCAGCGCCCGCGTCGACCAGGACCCGGCCGACGTCTCGACGAGCAGCCGCCCGCCCGTCCCCTCGCGCACGGCGCGGACGTCCACGGGCCGCCGTACCCGCAGGTCGAAGGTCCGCTCGTACTCCGCGAAGTACCCGCTCACCACCTCGGCCGACGGCCGCGCCGGATCCGCCCCGGTCAGCTCCATGCCCGGCAGGGCGTGCATGCCGTGCACCTTGCCGTACGTCAGCGACGGCCAGCGGAACTGCCAGGCGCCGCCGGGGCCGGGGGAGTGGTCGAGCACCACGAAGTCGCGCTCCGGCTCGAACCCCGTGCGCCGCAGATGATGGGCGGCGGCGAGTCCGGCCTGACCGGCCCCGATGACGACGACCTCGACCTCGCGTGTGTTGTTCACGCTTCTACCAACGGCGCCGCAGGCCCCGATCTTCCCCCGGTGTCAGGATGGGGTCATGCCAGATGCCTTCACCACCCGAGTCCTCAGCCTCGCCACCGGCTCGGCGGAGCGGGTCGCCGACATCACCGGTGACTGCGAGTCCTTCCTGCGCGAGGCGGCGTCCGGCCGCGACGGCCTCCTCAACGTCTTCGTCCCGCACGCCACCGCCGGGATCGCGATCATCGAGACGGGCGCCGGCAGCGACGACGACCTGCTCTCCGCCCTGCACACCCTGCTCCCGGCCGACGACCGCTGGCAGCACCGCCACGGCAGCCCCGGACACGGCCGCGACCACGTCCTGCCTGCCTTCGTACCACCGCACGCGACGCTGCCGGTGATCGGCGGCCGCCTGGAACTCGGAACCTGGCAGTCGGTGTGCCTGGTGGACACCAACCGGGACAACCCCGACCGTCAGGTGCGGTTGTCGTTCCTCGGGTAGCCGAGGGGGCGTCGAGTCGGTGTTGCCGTGTGACGGCAACGGTGGCCGTGCGGGGTTCCGTCCATGTCCGCCGTTCAGGCGAGGTAGGGGGTGATGGCCGCGGCCAGGAGACCGGTCGCCAGGTACCCGCCGAATCCGTGAACGCCCAGCCCGGTGTCGCAGACGGCGTCGTCGTCGACGGGGAACACCCGGCCCAGCTTGGGCGGAACCGCCACCACGTCTCCGGTGCCGGCGATGTTCACCCACCGCTTCACACCGGAGGGCTTCGCTCCTCGGCCGGCGCGCAATGCGGGCTCCAGGCGGCGTGCCAGAGAGGGAACCCTGAGCGGCGAGCCGACCGTCACCAGCAGGTCCACCCGTAGATCCGGGTGAGCGTGCAGCGCTTCGTAGGTCACGTAGGAACCCAGCGAGTGCGCGATCACCACCGCGGGCCCCTCGCGCCGGATCACTCCCGAAACCCGTTCGCGCACCAAGCGGCGCCGCTCCGGCCAGGTCGTGTAAGCCTCCACCTCGCGCAGGTTCGCCACGAGGACGCGCTCCAAGCGGCCCATCGTCTGCTCGCGCACTGCCGCGGTGAGCCGTCCTGCGCGCTCGTCCACCAGCCAACCGAGCATCTGCCGCAGCGGCGCCAGCCCCACGTTCTGTGGGTCCTCCGGCATCACGGCACCGGCGGTGACCAGCCACTGCGCCGCCTCCGAGCGCTCCGACGCGTCGAGGTCGCCGAAGCCTTGCGTCCCCTGGACCGCCTGCGCATCGAGGGGCAGCTGCCGCCGCAGCAGGTCGGCGTAGTAGGCCATCGTCACCTCGGGGACCTTCACCGAGAATGCGCTCAGGCTCTCGGCCAACCTGGGACGGCAGTCCGAGGCCCGTCGCGCCGCGGCCTCGTCCGGGGTCGCTCTGCGAACATGATTGAAGACTCCATGCACCAGCACGATCGACGTCATTCAAGTCCTCCTGGTGCAAAGGTATTTCGTCGCCCACGCAAGCGCCGGAACGTGTGACGGTCCCGGAATCCTACGGACCGCCAAGGCGGCCGGGGGTGTTCCAGGCGCAACAGACGACCTCGCGCCCGCAGACCAGGACGCCGTACTCCGCCGTCCCCGCGACGGCGATCCCTTCGTCCGGCAGGTGCAGGACCTCTTCGAGGGTGAGCCTGTCCTCGACGGCCCAGATCGCCGCGGTGCTGTCGGTGCTCACCGTGACCACACGCACGCCGTCCCCGGCCTGGACGACCGTGACCGCATTGACCCAGCCCTCGTGCGCGGTGAGCGTCTGAAGACGCTCGCCGGTGAGCGGATCCCAGACGCCGACGGTGGAATCGTCGCTGGTGGTGAGGGCGAGCGTGCGGTCGCGGGCCCGGGCGAACGCCACACCGGTCACCCAGTCGCGGTGTCCGCCCAGTGTGTGCAGTCGTTCACCGCTGAGGAGATCCCACACCACTGCCGTCCTGTCCTCACTGCCCGTCATGGCGAGGGGCCGGTCTCCTTCCACCGAGTGCAGTGCGCACGAGGTCAGCGGTCTGGCGTGACCGTGGAAGGAGCGGAGGAACCGTCCCGTTCCGACGTCCCACATCGCAGCGCTCCTGTCCCTGCTGACGGAGAGGGCGACCGGACGGGAACCAAGGCGTCCGGTGTGGATGGCGACCACGAGCCCCGTGTGGTGCCTGGCCGAGTGAAGCTGCTCGCCCGTCGCGGCGTCCCAGAAGACGATCGATCCGTCGCTCTCCGCGGTGATGGCAAGGGATCGATCCCCCGTGTGTGCCAGGGCAGCCCCGTGCATGCTGCTGGAGTGTGCCGTGAAGGTGTGAAGACGTCTCGCCGTGTCGAGATCCCAGAGGATCGCGGTCTTGTCGTCGCTGGTGGTCAGGGCGACGGCGCGACCGCCGACCCGGCCGGCGGCGACCGCGTTGACCCGCCTGGTGTGCGCCGTGAAGACCTGTTGATCCTTCACGGCGAGATCCCAGACGATCCCCGTGCCGTCATGGCACACCGTCACGGCTGCCGGACCGTCGAGTGACGAGGGGACCGCGACCTTCGTCAAACGCTTCGTGTGGCCGACGAACTGCCGGATGTACGACCCGGTGTCGAGATCCCACATGATGGCGGTCTGATCGATGCTGGTCGTGATGGCGACCGGTTTCGCGGACACCTCCGCCAGGGTTAGGTCCGTGACGGGGCCGACGTGGCCCTTGAGAGCCCGCTTGGTCGCCCCGGGGCGCAGGACGTTGACGACCCTGTCGTCCGCCGTCGCCAGCCAGACCTCATCGCCGACCACGAGCGACGCGAGGACTTCCGGGCGGCCGGCCACTCCCTCCCACGTGTACGAGGCCTTGCCCGACTTCAGGTCGTAGGCCACGACATGCTTGTCTTCGCTCGCCGTGACGGCGTACTCCACGCCGGCCGTCCTGACCACGACAACGCTCACCACGGCCTTGGGGCCGGAACGGAGCAGACGTAACGATCTGCCCGATCTCATGCTCCACACGAAGACATTCCCGTCCGCACCCACGGTGACCAGACCGGGGTCTCCACCGTTCTCGGCGACGGCCATCGCGTTGATCTTCTTGCTGTGGATCTTCGGCTTCTTCTCCTCGGTCCGCCCTTCGGCCTCCTCCCTCCCGGGCGGGGATCCCGCCTCTGCGGCCGTGCGGGGATCGGGGAAAGTGAGCAGATGCGATCCGGTCACGACATCCCATGACCTCGCCGTCCTGTCCTCGCTTCCAGTGATCACCACGGGGCGGCCGTCGAGTTCTCCCACCGCGAGGGTCGTGACCACCCCTTGGTGTCCGGCCAGACGGTGCATCCGCTGCCCCGTCGCCAGATCCCATACCGTGGCTGTGTCCTTCGACGCCGTGACGGCGAACGAGCGGCGGTCCCACTGCGCCACGGCGAGAGCGGAGATCTCACCGGCGTGCTGTCGGAGAGCGCGTACTTCTTCCCCCGTGTCGAGGTTCCAGACGATCGCTGTTCCGTCCGCCCCCGCCGTGACGGCGACTTCGCGTCGCTCACCGTTCGTCTCCCACACGAGCGCCGTCGCGACCTGCGAAACGGAATCGGCGTGTCCCGCCAACGTGTGCAGACGTGCGGAACTGCCCTGGCTGTTGGTGGCCCACCGGGCGAGTGCCGACGTGGCTCGGCCGTCGACGGGAAGATTTCCCAGAGCGGCCGCCAGCGACGGTTCGCGCCAGGCTGCCGCGTCCAACGCCAGCAGACTGCGGCGCGCGCCCAGTTCCTGACGGTGACGGTGATGCGTCGTGTGGGAGCGATAGATCATCGCGATGCGTGCCGAGCGGGGGTCTGTCGCCTTGTTCAGATGACGCTTGAGGTCGTCGGGCCGGACATGGAGCAGGAAGGACGGCTGGTCCAGCAGTGCCGCCAGTTCGTCTGCCGCTGTCGCATGCTCCGCGGCGTGCCGCAACAGGTACGGGTGAGCGCGTTCCCAGTCGGGTGTGTTGTCGTCAGCTGTCGGGATGGCGGCGATGAGGGCGTGATGGAGGGCGACGAGCTCCGTGCGGTCCTTGGTGTGGTCGCTCAGGGCCTGGTGGAAGTACCGGTAGAGCAGGCACTGGTCGTCCTCGGGAGTGGTGCGGAGATAGAACGCCGCCTTGGCGAGGGCACGGCGGGTGTCGGTGAGAGGACGTGCGCCCCGGGTGGCGTCCGTTGCCTGCTGGGCCAGGGCCGCCGCGTGGATGAGGTCGAGTGGCATGCCGTGGCCGCGGGCCTGGCTCAGGACGTTCAGCACCGTGCGTATCCACGGGTCCCTTTCCGCCAGCGTGTTGACGTGGAGGTCGAAGACCTCCGTGATGCTGCACGGCGGGGCGGCGCGGGCCCGGTCAGCAGTGGTCAGGAGGTGGTTGGCGTAGAGCGATGCCACGAGGAAGGCGCCGTGGTCGCTGTACTGGGCGAGCCGGTCGGCCGTGCGGCGGACCTCGTCCCGAGGGAATCGGCGGCGCGGCAGGAGCCGGCGCAGGTAGGTCCCGAGATCCTCGGCGAGGAGGTCTCGATCGTGTGCGGTGGCGGGGTCGAGGTCGAGTTCCGCGTCCGGGTGCTCGTCCAGATGCTGCCGCAGCGTGGGAAGCGAGTTCCACCACTTCCTGGTGCCGATGAGGACGCGGCAGTCGGCTCCGGGGGCCACGAGGGGCAGGAGCAGTTCATCGAGTACGGCCGCGGGGTCGGCCGCCTCGTCGAGGGCGTCCAACAGGACGAGCACGTCCCCGGCGGCGCGCAACGCGTGACGCAGCAGTGCCGGTTCCGCACGCGGGCTCTCCTGGGACGGGTCGGCTTCCCGCTGCTGCCGCAACTGATGTCGCAGGGAGTCGGTGATCTGCTGGAGCGTGAGCTGCCGGGCGTGAACGGCGAGGACCGTCTGTGGCCGACGCGGTTCGAAGTGCTCGACCGCCCGGGCGACGCGGTCGCCAAGGGGTTCGAGTTCGGGATGGAGTACACAGGCGGTGACGCCGAGGAGGGCGGACTTGCCGCTCCCCGGGCCACCGGTGACCACCAGCAGCCGGCCCTGTCCGGTGTTGCCGGCCCATTCCTGAATGCGCTCCAGTTGGGAGTGGCGGCCCGAGAAGAGGATGTCGTTCGCGGTGGCCGTTCCGGCGGCACGCGTGGCGAAGTGGAGGGGGTCGAGATCGGGCGAGCAGCCGAGGGCGAACTCCCTCAGCCTCGGATCCATTCCGGACAACAGGTCTCGATGAGGTGTGCGACTGTGTGCCGGGTTGGGGAAGAACGGCTGTGGTTCGGCGTCGGCCTGGACGTGTGCGGTGCGGACGAGGCTTTGCCGGGGGCGTCCTGCGGCCCGGTCCGTGCGGGCGAGGTGCCGGTCGACGGCGGTGGCAAGGGTCTCGATCGGTACGTGTGCGAGCGTGGGGGTGATGTCCAGGTCGCCGTCGGCGAGTTGCTGCAGGACGTCGGCGGCCGCGACGGTGAACCGGGCGCCGTAGGTGATGGCGTCACTGGTGCAGGCTCCGATGATCCACACGTTGCGTGGTGCGTCCTGGCGGCGCCGGGCGGCGAGGTCGGCGAGATGCTGCTGGACGAGGGCCTGGCCGGCGGCACACACGTCCAGGAGGAACAGCACGGGGTGCCCGCTGTTCTCGGCCGTCTCCAGGAGTTGCCCGAAGCTGACACAGGTGTCGGACAGCAGCTCCTCCTGTGCTTGGCCGCCCGAAGCGGCCAAATACAGACCTCCGGTTCGCGCCCGGACGCCGTGACCGGCGAAGTGCACGACGAGCGGCTCTCCCGGCCCGGCCTGTCGGCGCAGGTCCCTCCACCGCTGCAGCAACTCGGGCGCATCGCTCTCCAGCAGCAGCTCTCTGCTCCGTGCGGCACCGGCCCGCTCCAGAGCAGACGCCATCTCCCGCACCGGTTCGGTGAGCGCCGGCAACGGAGCGAACCCCTCCACCCCGTCGGCTTGTTCATCCTCGGTCTCGTAGGGCTCGGAGAAGTCCCCGACTCCCACCACAAGCACCTTCACCCGGCGCCTCCCCGTGCCACCCCCACCGCAAGGTCTCTCCACACGTTACCCGGACGCGAACGGCGCACCAGTGGTGTCCGGCAGGCCGCGCGGTATGAGCCGCGCCGCCCTCTACCGCGAGGCGGCCCGGTACGGGGTCGACGTACCGGGCCGCACACAGCACACCCGACCGGGCGGACGCGCCGCCGGACCGGGCCGGGGATCAAGGCCGCCGAACCGGGCCGGACGGCCGGGGATCAAGTCCGCCGAACCGGACCGGACTGCCGGGGGTCAGGTGTCCGCGCGCGTCCGTCCCCGGACCACCAGCCGCTTCACCAGGGGCCAGGCCAGCAGCAGTACGATCACCGCGTACACCGTCACCGAGAACGGCGTGTTGACCAGGCCCGACACGCTGCCGTCGCTGATCTGCAGGGCGCGGCGCAGCTGCTGCTCGGCGTTCGGGCCGAGGATGACGCCGATCACGGCCGGCAGGATGGGCAGCCCGTAGCGCCGCATGCCGAACCCGATCAGACCGATGACCAGCAGGATCACCAGGTCGACCACCTCACCGCCGACCGCGTACGCGCCGACCGCGGCGAAGAACATGATCCCCGCGTACAGGTACGGCCGCGGGATCCGCAGCAGCTTCGCCCACACCGGTGCCAGCGGCAGGTTCAGGGCGAGCAGCAGCACCATGCCCACGAACAGCGAGGCGATCAAACCCCACACCAGCTCGGGCTCGCGTTCGAAGAGCAGCGGGCCCGGCTGGATGCCGTACTGCTGGAAGGCGGCCAGCATGACCGCCGCGACCGCGGTGGTCGGCAGGCCCAGCGTCAGCATGGACACCAGCGTGCCCGCGGCCGAGGCGGAGGCCGCCGACTCCGGACCCGCCACGCCCTCGATGGCGCCCTTGCCCCACTCGTCCTTGTGCTTGGACAGCCGCTTCTCCGTGACGTACGACAGGAAGGTCGGGATCTCCGCACCGCCCGCCGGGATCGCGCCGAACGGGAAGCCGATGATCGGACCGCGCAGCCAGGACTTCCAGGTGCGCTTCACGTCGGCGCGGCCGAGCCAGGGACGGCCCACCGGGATCGGTTCGGCCGCCCCGCGCCGCAGATGGGCCGCCACCCACAGCGCCTCGCCGATCGCGAACAGACCGACCGCCACGATCACCACGTCCACACCGTCGGCGAGCTGCAGCGAACCGAAGGTCAGCCGCTGCTGACCCGTCATCTGGTCCAGGCCCACCAGGCCGATCGTCAGCCCGATCAGCAGCGAGGCCAGGCCTCTGATCCGCGACGAACCCAGCACCGACGTCACGGCGATGAACGCCAGCACCATGATGGCGAAGTAGTCCGGTGCACCGATGTCCACCGCCAGGTCGGCGACCGTCGGGGCGAGGGCCACGAGCAGGACCGTGCCGATCATGCCGCCCGCGAAGTGGCCGATGGCGGCGGCGGCCAGCGCCTGCGCGCCGCGCCCCGCCTTGGCCATCGGGTTGCCCTCCATGGCCGCGACCACGGCGGCGCTCTCGCCCGGCGTGTTGAGCAGGATGGAGGTGGTCGAACCGCCGAACATCGCGCCGTAGTAGATGCCCGCGAACATGATGAACGCCGCGACCGGATCCAGCCCGTACGTCACCGGCAGCAGCAGCGCCACCGCCATCGCCGGGCCGATGCCGGGCAGCACGCCGATGGCCGTGCCGAGCAGCACACCCAGGGCGGCCCACAGCAGGTTGAGCGGGGTCAGAGCGGTGCCGAACCCGTCCATGAGGGAGTTGAGGGCGTTCATGTCAGAGCACTCCCATCAGCGGACCGCCGGGCAGCGGCACGCCGAGCAGCTTGTCGAAGACGACATAGGTGATCAGGGACAGCACCGCGGCGATCAGCGGATCGCGGTCCACGCGGCGGCTGCCGAGGGCGAAGGCGGCGCCCCAGAAGAGCAGTGCCCCGGCGACGGGGAAGCCGGCCGGCTCGATCAGGGCGGCGGCACCGAGGAAGATCCCGGACAGCAGCAGCACCGTGCGCAGGTCGGCCGGTTCGGACAGGTCGACGTCCTCGCCGCCCTCGGCCTCGCCCCGGCCCCCGCGCAGCACGTCGACGGCGAGCAGCGCGGCTATCACCAGCAGGCCGATGCCCACCACGACCGGCACGGTCTTGGGGCCGACCGGGCCGCGCTGGGTGATGTCGACGTCCATGGTGAGCGCGTCGGTCAGGACGAGCACGCCGAGCGCCAGCAGCAGGACGCACACGCCCAGTTCGGAGTGCTCGCGCAGCCACGAGTGCCGGCCGGAGGCCGTTTTCTCGCGGTCCTCGGGGAGTTCGGTCGGCGTCGTCACAGTCCCAGCTCCTTCAGCACCGACACCACACGCTTGTCCTGTGCGTCCAGGAAGTCGCCGAACTCCTCACCGGTCAGGAAGGCGTCGTCCCAGCCGTTCTGGTCGATGGACTTCTTCCACTCGGGGGAGTCGTGCAGTTCCTCGAAGAGGCGGGTCAGCTTGTCGCGCTGCGCCTCGGACAGGCCGGGCGGGGCGACGATGCCCCGCCAGTTGGTGAAGTTCACGTCGTAGCCGGACTCCTTGAGCGTGGGCGCGTCCTTCAGGTCGTCCACCCGCTCGGGGCCAGTCACCGCGAGCACCCGCAGCTCGCCCGCCTTGATCTGGTCCAGGTACTCGCCGACGCCGGAGACCCCGAAGCCGACCTTGTTGCCGAGGATCGAGGCGAGCAGTTCGCCGCCGCCGTCGAAGGGGATGTAGTTGACCGACTTCGGCTCGATCCCGGCGGCCTGCGCCATCAGCATCGGCGCGAGGTGGTCGGGCCCGCCCGGGGACGAACCACCGCCCACCGGGATCTTCCCCGGATCCTGTTTCCAGGCGTCGACCAGCTCGTCGATCGTCTTGTACGGCGAGTCCTTGGCGACCACGACGACGTCCTGCTCCTCGGTCAGCCGCGCGATCGGCGTGGTGTCGGCGAGGGTCTTGGGTGCGTGGTTGGAGCGGACGGCGCCCACGACGCCGAGGCCCATGGACATGGCGAGCTTGCCGTTGCCGTGCTCGCTCACCAGCCGGCTCAGGCCCACGGTGCCGCCCGCGCCTGGCAGGTTGAACACCTCGATGTTGTGGGTGAGCCCGGCGTCCTCGGCGTTCTTCGCGGCCGTGCGGGCGGTGATGTCGTAACCGCCGCCGGGCGTGTTGGGGACCATGAAGCGCAGGCCCGGGATCTGGGTGCCGGAATCCGAGTCGTCGCCCGAGGAGAGCAACGGCGGTCCCGCCAGCACGAGCACGGCGGCCCCTAGCAGGGCGAGGGGGGTGCGCAGGCGCACGTATGACACCACCTGTCGGTTGGGTAGTTCGTTACGGGAAGCCCTGTGGGGGAGGGTGACGTGGGCCACATGGTGCCCGCGCGCCTGTCCCGTGTCTTCCTTGCGGAACCAAGGGAGGTTGTGTTCATTGCGGTCGTCGGAAACGTGTGACCGATTCAGGGCGTCACATCGCTGTCGGATCGCCGGTTCATTGCGAAGCAGGCACATCCCTTTCCCTCGCCGCAGGTGGGCGCCATGATGGCGACCCGGCACCCCCGCCCCCCCCCCGTGAGCCGAGAACGAGTCCGCCGTGGCCCCCACCTTCCGCCGTCAGACCCTCGCGGGCGAGATGCTGGTCCTCCAGCTCGCCATCGTCGTGGTCGTCCTGCTCGCGGTGGCCGCCGTCTCGCTCGCCCAGTCCAAGGCCACCTTCAATCGCGTCGAGGGCCGCCGGGTCACGGCCCTGGCCGAGCAGCTGGCCGCCACGCCGCTGGTCCGCAGCCAGTTGCTGCGCCCGGTGCCGCAGGAGGCCCTCGCCCCGCTGGTCAACTCCACGCAGACGCAGTCCGGGGTCACCTCCGTCACGGTGGCCGATGCCGACGGCCGGGTCGTCAGCTCCACCGACCCCACGCTGATCGGCGCCCGGCTGCCACGCGGAGAGGGCGCCGGTGTCACGAGCGGCTGGTCGGGGCCGCTGACCGTGCAGGGCAGCCGGGAACTGGTCGCCCAGGTCCCGGTGCTCGGTGCCACCCGGCAGACCCTCGGCCGCCACCTCGGCACGGTGATGGTCGGCGAGGCCGATCCCACGGTGTGGCAGCGCCTCAGCGGCGCCTCCTCCTACCTCCTCGCCTACCTCGGCATCGCCAGCGGCCTGGGCGTGGCCGGTTCCTGGCTGCTGGCCCGGCGGGTCAAGCGGCAGACCCTCGGCCTGGAGCCGCGCGAGATCGCCGGCCTCGCCGAGCACCGGGAGGCCATGCTGTACGGCATCGCGGAGGGCGTCGTCGCCCTCGACCCGCAGCACCGGCTCACCCTGGTCAACGAGGTGGGCCGGCGGCTGCTCGACCTGCCCGCCGACTGCGTGGGCCAGAGCCTGGACGGCCTCGGCATCGACGGGCGGCTGCGCGACGTCCTCGCGGGCGCCGCCCGCGAAGCCGCCGAGCCGCGCGACGAGGTCGTCGTCCGCCGCGGCCGGGTGCTGGTCATGAACCGGATGACCGTCACCAAGGACGGCCGCCCGCTCGGCTCGGTCACCACCCTGCGCGACCGCACCGAACTGGCCCGCCTGGAGCGGGAGATCGGCTCCTTCCGCAGCACCTCGGAGCTGCTGCGCGCCCAGGCCCACGAGTTCGCCAACCAACTGCACACCATCTCCGGGCTCATCCAGATCGGCGAGCAGGAGGAGGTGGTGCGCTACGTCCGCGGGCTCAACCAGCGCCGCCAGTCCCTGGACGTCACCCTCAGCCGCCGGGTCCGGGACACCGCCGTGGCCGCGCTGATCACCGCGAAGTCCTCCCTCGCGGCCGAGCGCAGGGTCGCGCTGCGCGTCTCGGACCGCACGGCGCTGGACCGGCTGGAGCCGGCGGACGCCGCCGACGTGGCGACCGTGGTCGGCAACCTCGTCGACAACGCCGTGGACGCCGCCGCGGCCCTGGGCGACGCGCACGAGGCCTGGGTCGAGGTCGAGCTGCGGCAGGACGCAGCCAGCGTCGAGATCGTGGTCCGCGACTCCGGGCCGGGTGTGGCGCCCGAACTGGCCCGGGAGGTCTTCTCCCACGGCTTCACCACCAAGGCCGCCCGGCAGGGCGAGCGCGGCATCGGCCTGGCGCTGACCCGGCTGGTCTGCGAACGTCACGGCGGTGAGATCTCGGTGACCAACACCCCCGAGGGGGCGGTGTTCACCGCACGCATGACCGTCAGCCACCTCACCGACGCGGTGGCGGAAGGAGCAGCACCATGACGGCTACGAGCGGCACGCCCGACGCGACCGCCCCGACCGCCGCACCCCTGGAGACGTCCCCGGGCGCCGCCCCGATCGGCGTGCTCGTCGTCGACGACGACTTCATGGTGGCCCGCGTCCACCGCGCGTTCGTCGAACGGGTCGAGCCCTTCCGGGTGCTCGGGGTCGCGGGTACCGGGGAGCAGGCGCTGGCCGCCGTCGGGGAGCTGCGCCCCGACCTGGTCCTGCTCGACCTGTACCTGCCGGACGTCTTCGGCCTCGACGTGATCCCACGGCTGCGCGCCGCGGGCCACGACTGCGACGTCATGGTCATCAGCGCCGCCCGGGAGGCGGACGCGGTGCGCGGCGCCGTGCGGCACGGCGTGGTCGACTACCTCCTCAAACCCTTCGAGTTCGAGGACCTGCGGGTCCGGCTGGAGCGCTACGCGGTCCAGCGGGGCCGGCTGCTCGGCACGGTGGTGCGCAGCCAGGCCGACGTCGACCGCGTACTGGCCGGGGCCGCGGCGCAGGCCGGGCCGGCCCCCGGGCTGCCCAAGGGCATGAGCGTGGAGACCGCCGAACTCGTCGAGCGCGCGCTGCGCGAGGCCGACGGCACCCTGTCCGCCAGCGAGTGCGCGGCGCTGACCGGCATCTCCCGGGTCAGCGCCCGCCGGTACCTGGAGCACTTCCACACCGTGGGCAGCGCGGAGGTGTCCCTGCGCTACGGGGTCGCGGGACGCCCCGAGCGCCGCTACCGCTTCCGGGGCGCGGTCACCGGCCCGGCGCTCCGGCGCGCAGGCCGTCCATGACGAAGTCCAGGAACCGGGTGACCCGCGGCTGCCGGTCCTCACCGGGGCCGATCAGCCACAGGCCGCCGAGGACGAGGAAGAAGTCGTCCCCGGTCACTCCGGGCCGGATCGTGCCGGCCTCGTCGTTGGCGCGGAGCAGGAGCTCGGCCGCGTCCTCCAGCGGGGTGGGGCGCGGCTTCTCCGGCGCCCCGGGTGCGCTGGTGACCAGCCGGATCGCGTCCGCCAGACCCGCCTTGGTCATGGCGAACTCGGCGAGGCGGTCCATCCATTCGCGCAGGGCGAGGTCGGGTTCCCGGGTGGCCAGCATCTCGGGCGCGGCCTGGGCCACCTGCTGCATCCCGTGACGGTAGATCTCCAGGACGAGCGCCTCGCGGTTCGGGAAATTGCGGTAGAAGGTGCCCTGCCCGACCCCCGCCTTCTTGGCGATGGCGCTCAACGGGGCGTTCGCGCAGTGCGTCAGCTCCTCCGTGGCCACCGCCAGGATGCGCTCGCGGTTGCGCTGGGCGTCCGAGCGCATGGGAGTGTCCGACTTGTCCTTCTTCGACTGCGACACTCGTCCCCCTTCCGGGTTCGTGGCCGAATCCCGGCCTTGCTAAGCGGACAGCTGTCCGTTACGTTTTCAGTGAGTGGACAGTTGTCCGGTTGTGCCCACTCTACCGGCGGAAAGCGGCCGATGGCCCCGCCCGCCCATGAACCCGATGCCTACAGCCAGTTTTCCCGGTCACCAGACACCAAAGAAGGCTGATCATGGCCCCAGCGCCCTCGTCGACGTCCAGCGCCGTCACCCTGAACATCAACGGCGAGAAGCACCAGCTGACCGTCGACCACCGCACCACCCTGCTCGACGCCCTGCGCGAACGCCTCGACCTCACCGGCACCAAGAAGGGCTGTGACCAGGGGCAGTGCGGCGCCTGTACCGTCCTGGTCGACGGGCGCCGCGCCGTGTCCTGCCTGAACCTCGCCGTCGCGGCCGAGGGACGTGAGATCACCACCATCGAGGGCATGGCCGAGGGGGACCGGCTGCACCCGGTCCAGCAGGCCTTCCTCGACCTCGACGGCTACCAGTGCGGCTACTGCACCCCCGGGCAGATCTGCTCGGCGATCGCCGTCATCGAGGAGCACGCGGCAGGCTGGCCCAGCGCCGCCACCGAGGACGTCCGCCCCGAGGCCGGGCCGCCACCGCTGACGCCGGACGAGATCCGCGAACGGATGAGCGGCAACCTGTGCCGCTGCGGCGCCTACGTCTCCATAGTCCAGGCCGTCACCCGCGCCGCCGAGGCCCACCGGGCCGCGGCCCACGACGGCGACCGTGCCGACCGCGCCGACCGTGCCGACCGGGACGACCGGGACGACCGGGACGAGAACACCGAGGAGACGGCCGCATGAGGGAGTTCGGATACCAGCGCGCCGACGACGTCTCCGGCGCGGTGGCGCTGCTCGCCGCCGACCCGGACGCCCGCTTCCTCGGCGGCGGCACCAACCTCGTGGACCTGATGAAGACCGGCGTCGAACGCCCCGCCCGGCTCGTTGACGTCCGCGAACTCCCTCTGGACGCCATCGAGGAGACCCCGGACGGCGGACTGCGCATCGGCGCCACCGTCACCAACAGCGACCTCGCCGCCCACCCCGAAGTGCGCCGCCGCTACCCGGCACTGACCCAGGCGGTCCTGGCCGGCGCCTCCGGCCAGCTGCGCAACATGGCCACAGTCGGCGGCAACCTGCTCCAGCGCACCCGCTGCGGCTACTTCACCGACCTGAGCAAGCCCTGCAACAAGCGCGCCCCCGGCAGCGGCTGCTCCGCGGTCACCGGCGAACACCACAACCACGCCGTCCTGGGCGCCTCCGACCACTGCGTCGCCGTGCACCCCTCGGACATGGGGGTGGCCCTCGCCGCCTTCGACGCCGTCGTCGGCTACGAAACCCTCGACGGTCCGGGCGAGTTGCCGCTCGCCGACTTCTACCTCCCCGTCGGGGACACCCCGCACCGGGAGACCGCACTGCCGGCCGGCGCGCTGATCACCGGCGTCACCCTGCCGCCCGCCCCGGTCGCCGCCCGCTCCCGCTACCGCAAGGTGCGCGAGCGCGCCTCGTACGCCTTCGCGATCGGCTCGGTCGCCGCCGCGCTCCACATCGAGGACGGCGTCGTGCGCGAGGCCCGGCTGGCCTTCGGAGCGGTCGCCGCGCGGCCCTGGCGGGCCCGCGCGGCCGAGGCCGTCCTCACCGGCGCACCGGCCGACGGCGACACCTTCGCCGCCGCCGCGGACGCCGAACTCGCGGCCGCCAGGCCGCTGCCCGACAACGGATACAAGGTGACCCTCATGCGCAACCTCGCGGTGGCCGTCCTGACCGAACTCGCAGAGGAGACCGCCCGATGACCACCGCCACGACCGGCCGTACGGCGCTGCGGGGCGTCGTCGGCACCGCGCACACCCGCGTCGAGGGCCGCGACAAGGTCACCGGAGCGGCCCGCTACGCGGGCGAGATCCCCTTCGCCGACCTCGCGCACGGGTGGCTGGTCCTCTCCACCGTCGCGCGCGGCCGCATCCGCTCCCTCGACACCGAGGCCGTCCTCGCCATGCCCGGCGTGCTCACCGTCCTGCACCACGGCAACGCCCCGCGCGTCGACACCGACTACGTCGGCCTGCTCGGCATCCCGCCGGACCCCACCGCCGCCGTCTTCCAGCAGGACCGGGTGCACCACGTGGGCTGGCCGGTCGCCCTCGTCGTCGCCGAGACGTCCGAGCAGGCCCGGGAGGCCGCCGAGGCCCTCGTCCTCGCCTACGACGAGGAACCGCACGACACCGCCCTCACCGCCGGCCACCCGGGTGCCCACCCGGCCGGCGGGGTCATGCCCGGCGAGACCGCCAAGGGCGACCTGGCGGCCGGCCTCGCCGCCTCCGCCGTCGTGGTGGACGAGGAGTACACCACTCCCGAAGAGCACCACAGCATGATGGAGCCGCACGCCGCGACCGCCCGGTGGGACGGCGGCCGGCTGGAGGTCGTCGACTCCAACCAGGGCACCACCTGGATCCAGACCGAACTGGCCAGCCTGTTCTCCCTCGACGCCGCCGCGGTGCGGGTGCGCTCCGAGCACATCGGCGGCGGCTTCGGCAGCAAGGGCCTGCGCGCCCACCAGGTCGCCGCCGTGATGGCCGCGACCGAACTGCAGCGGCCGGTGCGCGTGGTCATGACGCGGCGGCAGATGTTCTCGCTGGCCGGCTACCGCAGCCCCACCGTCCAGCGCGTCCGGCTCGGCGCCGACGCCGACGGCCGGCTGCGCGCCCTGGAGCACCGCTCGCTGAACCAGACGTCCACCGTCTACGAGTTCGTCGAGCCCAGCGCGGGCGTGGCCCGGGTGATGTACGACGCCGAGGCGCACCACACGGCCAACGAGGTCGCGCCCCTCGACGTGCCGTCGCCGACGTTCATGCGCGCACCGGGCGAGGCACCGGGCTCCTTCGCCATCGAGTCGGCCCTCGACGAACTCGCCGAGCGCGGCGGCATCGACCCCATCGCACTGCGCCTGCGCAACGAACCGGAGGTCGGCCCGGTCTCCGGTCTGCCCTTCAGCAGCCGCAACCTGGATGCCTGCTTCCGCGAGGGAGCCCGGCGGTTCGGCTGGGCCGGGCGCGACCCGCGACCCGGCGTGCGCCGTGACGGGCGCTGGCTGCTGGGCACGGGCACCGCCGCCGCCTCCTTCCACTCGGGCGCCGGTCCCTCCACGGCCGTCGTGACCGCCGAGGCCGACGGCGGATTCACGGTCCGGATCGCCGCCGCCGACATCGGCACCGGCGCCCGTACGGCGCTCACCCTGGTCGCCGCCGACGCCCTCGAGGTCGCGCCCGACCGGGTCCGGGTCCGCATCGGTGACAGCGACTTCGGCCCCGCGATGATCGCGGGCGGCTCGATGGGCACGCGGTCCTGGGCCTGGGCGATCAGGGAAGCGGCCCGCGAACTGCGGGAGCGGCTGGCCCTGAGCACGACGATCCCGCCTCAGGGCATCACCGTACGGTCCGACACCACCGCCCTGCTCGGCACCCTCGCACAGAAGGAACGGCACTCCTTCGGCGCGCAGTTCGCCGAGGTCGCCGTGGACACCGCCACCGGCGAGGTGCGGGTGCGCCGCATGCTCGGCATCTTCGCGGCCGGCCGGATCGTCAACCCGCTCACCGCCCGCAACCAACTCGTCGGCGGCATGGTGTGGGGCATCTCCATGGCCCTGCACGAGGAGGCGGTACGGGACCGGTCGAGCGGCGGCCTCTACGCCCCCGACCTCGCCGGCTACCACGTGGCCACCAACGCCGACGTGGGCGACGTCCAGGCCGACTGGGTGGACGACCCCGACCCCGACGACCCGGTCGGTATCAAGGGCGTCGGCGAGATCGGCATCGTGGGCGCCGCGGCGGCCGTCGCCAACGCCGTCTGGCACGCGACCGGCGTCCGCCACCGCAACCTGCCGATCCGGCCGGACCGGGTGCTGTCGGCGGTGCCCGCGAGCGCGGGAGCGGCGGATGCTTGACATCGCCGAGGAGCTGGACCGCTGGCTCGCCGAGGGCCGGGAGTTCGCCGTCGCCACCGTCGTCTCCGTGGGCGGCAGCGCGCCGCGCGGTCCCGGCGCCGCCCTCGCCGTCGACAGCGGGGGCACCGTGATCGGCTCGGTCTCCGGCGGCTGTGTGGAGGGCGCGGTGTACGACCTGTGCGCCGACGCCCTGCGCACCGGGCAGACGCTGCGCGAACGCTTCGGCTACAGCGACGAGGACGCCTTCGCGGTCGGTCTGACCTGCGGCGGGATCGTCGACGTACTGGTCACGCCGGTCGGCGCCGACGCGCCCTCGCGCGAGGTGCTCGGGGCCGCGCTGGCCGCCGCCGCCCGGGGCGGGACCGCGGCCCTCGCCCGGGTCGTCGAGGGTCCGCCCGAGCTGTTGGGCAGGGCCCTGCTCGTCCGGCCCGACGGCTCGCACACGGGAGGCCTGGGCGGTCACCCCGACCTGGACCGCACCGCGGCCGCCGAGGCCGGTGCCCTGCTGGACGCCGGGCGCACCGGCACGGTCGGACTCTCGCAGGACGGTTCGCACTGCCCCGGCGGGCTCACCCTGCTGGTCGAGACCAGTGTGCCGCCGCCCCGCATGATCGTCTTCGGCGCGGTCGACTTCGCCGCGGCGCTGGTGCGGGCCGGGAAGTTCCTCGGGTACCACGTCACGGTGTGCGACGCCCGGCCCGTCTTCGCCACCCGGGCCCGTTTCCCCCAGGCAGACGAGGTCGTCGTCGACTGGCCGCACCGCTACCTGCGGGACACCCCGGCCGACGGGCGCACGGTGCTGTGCGTGCTCACCCACGACGCCAAGTTCGACGTGCCGCTGCTGGCGGAGGCGCTGCGGATGCCGGTCGCGTTCGTCGGCGCGATGGGCTCGCGCCGCACCCACGAGGATCGCGACCGCCGGCTGCGCCAGGCCGGCCTGAGCGAGGACGAGCTGTCCCGGCTGCGTTCACCGATCGGCCTCGACCTCGGCGCCCGCACCCCCGAGGAGACGGCCCTGTCCATCGCGGCGGAGATCGTCGCGGCCCGCCGTGGCGGTACGGGCGTCCCGCTGACCGGCGGGGCGGCACCGATCCACCGGGAGGCGACGGGGCGGCCGCCCGAGGAGAAGGCGAGGAAAACGGCTGCCTGAAGAAGGGAAGGCGGCTGCCTGAGGAATCCGACAGGGCAGTCGCCCGGGAAGGAGGCTCAGGGCAGCGCCGACTCGCCGGCCAGGCGCACCGAGCACTCCAGCAACATGGCGTGCACAAAGGCCTGCGGGAGGTTGCCGCGGAGCTGGCGCTGGCGCACGTCATACTCCTCGGCGAACAGCCCGGTCGGCCCGCAGGCCGCCCGGGTGCGCTCGAACCAGCGGAACGCGTCCACCCGGTCGCCGACCCGGTGCGTGGCGAGCGCCATGGCGAAGCCGCACAGCAGGAAGGCGCCCTCGGCCTCGCCCAGCGGCACCCCGGGATGTTCGAAGCGGTACAGGTATCCGTCCTCGGACAGGCGGGACTCGACATACGCGCGGGTGGCCGCGTCGCCGTCGTCCCCGAAGACGCAGCCGCGGGCCATCGGCACCAGCAGCGCGGCCTCGGGCCCGTCGTCGTCCTCGGCCCGCCGCCAGCGGCCGTCCGCGTGCAGGCACCGGCGCCGGGTCTCCCGCAGCACCGTGTCGGCGAGGTCGGCGCACCGGCGCCCCGCGGTCCCGGGCAGCACCTCGGCCATCCGCCGCAGACCGCACACCACGCTCAGCCGGGAGTGGGTCCACCACCGGTCCTCCAGCTCCCACAGACCGGCCTCCGGCTTCAGCCACTGCCGCTCGACGACGTCCACGGCGACGGCGGCGGCCCGTTCCGCCTCGTCGGTCAGGCGGTCGTGCGCGGCCGCCGCCGCGAACAACTGCAGCGCCTCGCCGAAGGTGTCCAGCTGGAACTGGGCGCCCGCGTCGTTGCCGACGTGGTCGTTGCCGCCGGGATAGCCGGGCAGCCGCAGGGAACGCTCCTTCCCGACCGGCCGCCCGTCGACCGTGTAGGCGGGGCGCACCCGGTCGCCGTCCGCGAGGATGCGCTCGGCGACGAAGCGCACGGCGTCGTCGACCAGCGGGTGCGGCCCGTGCGCGGCGACCGCGAGAGCCGCGTAGCACTGGTCGCGCAGCCACGCGTAGCGGTAGTCGTAGTTGCGCCCGCTGTTGGCGCGTTCCGGCAGGGACGTGGTCGCGGCGGCGACCATGCCGCCCGAGACGCTGGTCAGCCCGTGCAGGACGGCGTACGCGTGCCGGGCGTCGCGGGGCGCGACCAGCCGGGAGCAGTCCGGCACGGCCCGCCGCCACTCCTGTTCCGTGGCCCCCCACAGCGCGTCGGCGTCCAGCGGTTCGGTCTCCGGTCCCGCGGACAGTTCGAGGACGAGGTCGTGACTCTCGCCCTCGCGCAGCCGGAATTCGCCGCACAGCCCCGCCTCGTCGCGCCACACCGCGTCCGGGGCCCCGGCGAGCCGCATCCGCAGCCCCTGCGCCCCGGCCGTCCACACCCCGTGTTCCCGCCGGGGGCCGCGCATCCGGACCTGCCCGAAGCCGGGCCGCGGGTCCAGGTCCAGGTTGAGGCGCGCCTCGCCCCGCTCCACCCGCATGCGGCGCAGCAGCACGAGCCGGTCCGTGCGGGCCGGCAGGGCCAGCGCTTCGCGGCACTCGATCACACAGTCGGCGGTCACCCACCGGCTGGTCCGGATCAGCGTGCCTTCCTCGTAGGAGCCGCCCCAGACGTGCCAGGGGTCCGCGGGCTCCACCGTGAAGTGCCCGGCCCCGCCGATCAGCGCGGAGAACACCGCGTCGTCGTGCCACCGCGGGGCGCACAGCCACACGATCCGGCCCCGGGGATCCAGGACCGCACCTCGTTCACCGTCGGCGAGCACGGCGTACTCGCGCAGCGCCCAGGGCGGGCAGGACGTGTCCGGTGCCGCCGTGCGCCGATCGTCGCTGTCGTTCATGACGCTACGGCTATCCCGGCGCCGGTGACCGAAACGACGCCGCCGTCCCAGCGGTCCCCGCCGTGCTCGCCCAGCGGGCCCACCGACAGCCCCGCCTCGCGGCAGTCGCGCACGATGTCCGGCAGCGCGCCGAGCGTGGCCCGCCAGCTGCCCGGGGCGCAGGCGTGGTCGGTGTCGTGGAGGAGGACCGTGCCACCCCCGCACAGATCGGCCGCGACGCTCGCGCGTACCGAGGCGGGCGTGGCGTCGTGCCGCCAGTCCTTGCCCCACGCCGTCCACAGCACGGGCCGCAGCCCGGCCCGCCGGGCGGCAGCCCAGCGACCGGAGGTGAGGATCCCGTAGGGCGGCCGGTACCAGCGCGGCACACGTCCGGACACCTCGTCCACCACCCGGACGGCACGCAGCAACTCGCGCGTGTCCCGTGCCGGCGACGGCCACCAGGGACGGTCGTGCGTCCAGCCGTGGACGGCGAGTTCATGTCCGCGCCGGACCAGCTCACGGGTCAGCGCGGGGTGGCGTACGGCGTTCTCGCCCAGGACGAAGAACGTGGCCCGTACCTCCAGGCCGTCCAGCGCGTCGAGGAATTGCGGCGTGGACGCCGGGTCCGGGCCGTCGTCGAAGGTGAGCGCCACGTGGCCGGGGCTGCCCCGGCCGGCCAGGCCGGGGAACCGTCGGCGGCGCAGTTCCGGCAGCCAGGTGGCGGCCGGACCGATGTGGGCCAGCGCGACGGCGACGACCGGAGCGACGGCGTACACCGCCCGGCCGGTGGGAAACCCGTGACGCATCCGTGGTGCCTCCGGTCTGTTCACTGTGCTCCGTCCTGGTTCGTTCAAGGTCCTGGTTCGTTCAAGGTTCTCGTGCGTTGCGTCTTCCTGCGCTACGTCTTCGTGCACTACGTCCTCGCTCGTGCCGCCGCTCACCGCTTCCCGGCCCGCGCGGGACCGTCCCGAGCCGCCGGGGCCGTGTCCCAGGCGCCGTGCACCGACGGTGCCCGGGCCAGCCCGACGCTGCCGATGCCGATCAGCGCCACGCCGATCAGCTCGGGCAGCACCCGCACCCCGAGCAGGATCTCCTCGCCGAACAGGGCCCAGCCCAGGGCGACGCTGGTCAGCGCGTCGCCGAGGGTCAGCGCGGGCTGCGAGGCCGCGAGGGTCCCCGCCCGCAGGGCGCTCTGCAGCAGCAGGAAGCTGGCCACGCCCAGGACGGCCGTGGCGTACGGCGGCCACTGGGTCAGCACCTCGCCCACCCCCTGGGAGAGCCGCCCGGTCAGTTCCTTGAGCAGCGCCGCCGTACCGCCGAACCCCACCGCGGACGCCGATCCGAACAGCGCCGCGCGGGGCGCCCCGTGCACCAGGCTGCCGACCGAGGCGAGGACCGTCATCAGGACGAACAGCGCCAGGCCCGCCCAGACCCAACGGCCCCCGGTGGCGGTGTCGTGACCGGGCGCCGGGGCGGCCGAGCCCAGGAACAGCGCGAGCCCCACGGCCAGCGCCACGAACGCCAGCCACGTCCGCGAGTCCGGACGCCGGTGGAAGACCGCACTGCCGACCACGAGGGTGAACAGCAGTTCGGTGGCCATCAGCGGCTGGACGACGGCCAGACTGCCCACCGCCAGCGCGGCCGCCTGCAGCACCGTCGTCAGCGCGAGCAGCGCCGCCCCGCCGACCCAGTACCGGTCGCGCACCAGCCGCAGCAGTGAGCGCAGCATCGTGTGCCGGGCCCCCGCCCGGTCCTCGTCCTGCGCCGCGGCCCTGCGCTGCAGTACCGACGCCGCCGCGTTGGACAGCGCCGCGAACAGGGCGAGGACGACGGTGAGGACACTCACCGCGGCGTGCTCCCGGTCATCCGAACCGTGCGGCCAGCCGCCGGTACAGTCCCGGGGCCGCGCCCCGCACCCGGCAGGGCAGGCGCAGCCACGAGGGCACGTACACCTCGTCCCGGCCCCGCAGCACCGCGGTCCGCACCGCGTCGGCCACGCGCTCCGGAGGCACCGGGCGCGGCCTGGACCGCCGGTAGGGGGCGCCCCGGCGCTCGAAGAACGGGGTGTCGACGACGCCCGGCACCACGTGTGTGACGCCGACGCCCGTGCCCCGCAACTCGTAGCGCAGCGAGTCCGCGAAGGCGCCTATCGCGGCCTTGGCGGCGGAGTACACGGCCTCGTCGCGCACCGCGACGCTGCCCGCCAGCGAGCCGATGAGCACCACCCGCCCCGACCCCGCCGCCACCATCCCCGGCAGCAGCAGCCGCACCAGCCGCAACGTGGCCAGCACGTTGATGTCGAGCACCTCGTCGATGGTGCGCGGGGGCATGTCCAGGAACTCCCCGGCCCAGCCGACCCCGGCTCCCGCCACCAGCAGGTCCACCGGGCCCGCCGTGGCCAGCGTGAAGTCGGTGAGCTGCCGGCCGGCGCCGGGGAGGGTGAGGTCCGCGGCGAACGCGGTGGCCGACGTGTCGTCGGCGATCTGGCGCAGCCGCACCGGGTCACGGCCCGTGAGCACCAGCCGCCAGCCGTCCTCGTCGCCCAGGCGGCGGGCCACGGCCGCGCCGATGCCGGAGGACGCCCCCGTCACGAGCGCCGTACGGGTCCGCGGGTCCCGGAGCCCTACGGGCTGCCGCCGGGGCCTCGCGTGGTCCGCGTCGGGTGCGACGACCTGCGGTCCGGGGACGGACCGGGGACGGGAGAACGCATGGACCATGGGGACCACCTTGGCTCGGGGCGGGCACCGGGAAGCGGCCGACCTGACGGTCGGGCTCCGGCGTCCGGCCGGACGGGCGGTCACGGAGTATCCCCCAGGGCCCGCCCGAAACGCCCGCTTGTGCGATGGTTTGGAACCCGTGGCATCGGCAACTTGGCCCGTCGTGCATCCTCGCAGCTCATCAGTGCCCCGGCGCCCCGGCGCCCCGCGCGGCCCACAGGGCGGCAGACGCCTGCTGGTGATCAGCGCGAGCATGGGCGCGGGCCACGACACGGTCGCCGCCGAACTGGTCCGGCGGGCCCGGGAACGCGGCGACACCGCCCAGACCGTCGACGTCCTCGCCCTCCTGCCGTATGGCCTGGGCACGGTCCTCAGGTGCTTCTACCGCGGGTCCGTACGGCACTTCCCGTGGGCGTACGCCGCCCTGTACCGCCTCTTCCTGCGGCCCGGCGCGGGACGCCGGCCGAGCGGGACGCCCCTGGCCCGGCTCGCCGGAGACCGGCTGCGCGAGCTGGCCGCACGCACCGGCGCGGACGTGGTCGTGCCCGTCTTCCACCTGGGCGCCCAGCTCACCGGCCACCTCCGGGACCGCGGGCTGCTGCCCGTGCCCAGCGTCGTCCTCGTGATCGACTTCGAGCTCCACCGGCAGTGGCTGCACCCCGGAAACGACCACTGCCTGTGTCTCACCGAGGAAGCGGCGAGCCAAGTGAGGGGGAGCACCGGCACTCCGGCGGGTACGTGCGGTCCCGTCGTGGCGCCCGAGTTCTCCGCCGGCCACGTTCCGGGGGCGGCCCAGTGGCGGGAGACGTTCGACCGGCTCGGCCCCGGGCGGCCCGCCGTGGTGCTGTCCGCCGGTGCCTGGGGCGTCGGCTCGCACCTGGACGCCACCGTCCGGCTGCTGGCGGACCACGGCTATCTGCCGGTCGTGCTCTGCGGCGACAACGAGCGGCTGCGCCGCACGCTGTCCGGCACACCCGGCGTCCTCGCCCTGGGCTGGGTGACGGACATGCCGGGCCTGCTGCACGCCGCTCGTGCCCTGATCGACAACGCGGCCGGTCAGACCGCCGTACAGGCGCTCGCGGCCGGACTGCCGGTCGTGGGCCACCGCCCCATACCCGGTCACGGCGCGGACGGCGTCCGGCGGATGGCCGCGCTGGGCGTCTCCGAGGTCGCCGAGGACCGGACCGCGCTGCTCGAAGCCCTGGCGCGGCTCACCGCACCCGGCCGGGACCGGCGCCGGCGGATCGCCGCCGGACGCGCTCTGTTCACCGGCAACGCGGACGCCCTGACACGGGTGACCGACCTCGCCGACGCCGCACGTGCGGGCGTACGGCGGTGAGAGAGCGCCGCGAGCACGGGGGAGCGAAAGGGCGACCGAGGGGGCGACCGAGGGGTCGACCGAGGGGGAGAGCCCGTCCGTTTTCCCGGACGCGCACAGGGCACCCGCCCGGGGCGCGAACCGGCACAAGGAGGCGACGCCGTGCGGCTCGACGACTTCCTCACCAGGGTCCGCGACCGCGGTGAGTTCCACGGCGACGACGAGGCCGAGCAGGTCGCCACGGCCGTCCTGTGGGTGGTCGCGTCCCGCATCCCACCGGGTGAGGCCGCCGACCTGGCCCGCGACCTGCCCGCACCCCTGGACGACGCGCTGCGCCTGGAACGCGGGCGCCCCGAGACCTTCGGGCGCGAGGAGTTCCTCCGGCGGGTGGCCCAGCAGACCGGCGCCCGGCCGCGCACCGCCGAGTGGGACGCGGGCGCCGTGCTGTCCACCCTCGCCGAGGCCGTGCCTCGCGAACGCGTCGACCGGCTGCTGGCCCGCCTGCCCGCCGACTGCGCCGACCTCTTCGGCGGCCCGGCACCCCACTGAGAGCGGGCCTCGGAGACAGGCCACCGAGACCGAGGAGACACCCATGACGGACGTTGAGCAGCGCTACGCCGAAGGGGAGGAGACACCCCTCCTCGGATACGCGGCGCTCGCCACGACCTTCGCGGCCGGTGCCGGCGCGTTCACGGTGACGGCGTGGCGCCGTGGGGTCCGACTGCCCGCCTCCGTCCCCGCCTGGGACGTGGTCCTGCTGGGAACGGCGACGTTCAAGGCCTCCCGGCTGCTGGCCAAGGACAAGGTCACCAGCTTCCTGCGGGCCCCCTTCACCCGCCGCGAACGGGAGGGAAACGCCAACGAGGTGATGGACGCCGGGCGCGGAACCGGTCTGCGCCGTGCCGTCGGCGACCTGATCTCCTGCCCGTTCTGCACCTCCGCCTGGGTGGCCGGCGGGCTCGTGGGCACCTACGCCGTCGCGCCCAGGGCGGCGCGGCTGGTGTGCGCGGGCCTGAGCGCGGTCGTGGTGTCGGACTGGCTGCAGTACGCGTGGAGCCTGACGGCACAGAAGGCCGAGGAATGACCGGGTGGCCGCCGGGCCGGGCCGCCCGTCAGTCGCGCTCGGCGCGCTCCGTCCGCTCGGCCCGCTCGGCGTGGAGCTTCTTCACCCGGGCCGTCTCCTTGCGCACGTCGGCCTGGACCGCCTGCTCCCGCTCCAGCCACTGCGGGCTCTCCTGCTTCAGCGCGTCGATCTGCTCCGTGGTGAGCGGCTCGGCGACCCCGCCCCGGTGCAGACCCGCGATGGAGACGCCCAGCTTCGCCGCCACCACCGGCCGCGGGTGCGGACCGTCGCGCCGCAGTTCGCGCAGCCACGCGGGCGGGTCGGCCTGGAGCGCGTTCAGCTCGGCACGCGTGACGACGCCCTCCCGGAACTCGGCGGGTGTGGCCTCGAGGTACACACCCAGCTTCTTCGCCGCGGTCGCGGGCTTCATGGTCTGGGTGTTCTGGTGCGACGTCATGCGCCCAAGGGTATCGATCGTGTGAGTGGCTCCCGACCACGCCCGGTAACCTGGCCGGGTGACAGGCTCGGAAGCTCCCCCTTCGTTCCGGCTCGCGTACGTCCCGGGGGTGACGCCCGACAAATGGGTGCGCATCTGGAACGAGCGGCTGCCGGACGTCCCCCTCGCCCTGACCCAGGTCCCCGCCGCCGAAGCGGCCGGCGTGTTGCTGGGCGGCGGCGCCGACGCCGGGCTCCTACGCCTGCCCGTCGACCGTACGGCGCTCAGCGCCATCCCCCTCTACACCGAGACCACGGTCGTGCTGGTCCCCAAGGACCATCTCGTCACCGCGGCCGACGAGGTGAGCGTCGGGGACATCGCCGACGAGATCGTGCTGCACCCCCTGGACGACGTCCTCGACTGGGAGCGGCTGCCCGGCAGGCCCGCGCTCGAACGCCCGGCCACCACCGCGGACGCCGTCGAACTGGTGGCGGCCGGGATCGGGGTGCTGCTCGTGCCGCTGTCGCTGGCCCGCCTGCACCACCGCAAGGACCTCACGTACCGCACGGTCACGGACGCCCCGGAGTCGAGCGTGGCCCTGTCCTGGCCCGAGGACGCGCACACGGACCGCGTCGAGGACTTCATCGGCATCGTCCGGGGCCGGACCGTCAACAGCACCCGGGGCCGACAGCCGGAACCGGCGCGCTCCAAGGGCGGGCGCACCGAAGGGACCCCCTCCGCGCATCGCAAACCGGCGGCCGGGAAGGCGGGCGGCAGGACGGGCGGAGCCGCGGGCAGCAGGACGGGCGGAGCCGCCGGCGGCAAGACCGGCGGGAAGCAGACCGGGAGCGCCCGGCGCGGCACCGGCGGCGGCCACCGGGGCGCGAGCGGCGGCAAGGGCAAGGGCGGCGGACGCGGCGGCAGGCCCCGTCAGCGCTGACCCCGACGGCGGGCCGGCCACCGCCGGTCCTCGGCAGACCGGCCACGGCCGACCCGTCGCCCGCCCCCGGCGCGTCAGCGGACCGTCGGACTGGGCGTCGGTGCGGAGGTGTTGACCTCGAGCCCGGGCGGCGCGGTGAGCGAGAGCACCGGCTCGCCGGGCTGCGGGGCCGGCGGCGTGAGCTGCGCCTTGGGCAGGTTCGGGGGTGCGGTCTGCTGGAAGTTGACCTGGTCGAAGTTGACCAGCCCGGTCTTCTCCAGCACGGTGATGTGGTCGAGGACGGTGTCGTTGGCCTGGTCGGCGAGCTGCCGCACCAGGGAGTTCTTGGTGTTGGCCCGGATCTTGGCGATGGCCGGGAAGATCTGGCCGTGCGTGATCCGCATGATGTTGACCGCGGTGGTGTCGAACTGCTTGCCCGTCGTCCCGTTCACGGTCGAGACGAACTGCTGCTGCTGCGGTGAGGCCAGGTTGGGCAGGGTGATGCCCAGCTCCGGTGCGATCCTGCGGCAGGTGTCGTCCAGCCGGGAGTGGCCGACGACCAGGTGCTCACCGGCCTCCCGCATCTCCGGTGTCGTCCCCCGCTCCATGGCCATCAGCCCGAGCGGGTGCTCCCACAGCCCCGCGGCACGCACCTTCACCACGAAGTCCCGGTCCTGCTCGGTGAGCGGCCCGTACCGCGTGTTGGTGACGACCCGGGCCTGGTCACTGCCCGCGTTCTGTACCCCGAGCATGGCCGGGTAGGCGAGGGCGGTGAGGGTGAGGACCAGGGCACCGGCCACGAAGGCGGTCCCTGCCGTGGTGCGCGTGATGCGCATCGTGCCTCCTGGGGCGAAGACAGGCTCGGACACCAGGAGATACGGATACGAGCAGCGATCTGATCACCGTTTCGAGCACTCGCTCATATTGTTTCCCTCCTATCGTTTCCGCCGGTCCGCAGCCAGTCGTGTGCCGCCCGCGCGGTGAACTCCTCCTGGCCACCGCGCACCAGCAGTTCCGCGGTGGCGAACTCCGGTGCGTCCGCCTGCCCCGCGACGTACGGAATCGCGATGCAGCGCATCCCGGCCGCGTGTGCGGCCGCGGCACCGGGGGCGGCATCCTCCAGCACCACGCAGCGGGCCGGTTCCGCGCCCAGCCGGCGGGCGGCCGCCAGGAAGACGTCGGGGGCGGGCTTGCCCCGCGCCACCTCGTCGGCCGAGACGACCGTGCGCAGGTGTGCGTCCAGGCCGGTGCGCGCCAGGATCGTCGCGATGGCCTCGGGCGAGGAACCCGAAGCCACCGCCATCGGTACGCCCTCGCCCGCCAGCAGCTCGACGAACTTCCGCATCTCGGGATACGCGCGCGCCGAGGTGCGGGCGAGCCCGAGATAGTGCCGGTTCTTCACGGCGAGCAGTTCCTCGACCGTGGCCCGCAGCCCGTACCGCCGCTTCCAGTCGGCGACCGTCTCCTGGGTGCTGATGCCCACGTACGCCTCGTGGTCGGCCCAGGTGAAGTCCGGGACGCCGTACTCGGCGAGGGTGCGCCGGCCCGCGTCGTAGTAGTTCGGCTCGCTGTCCACGAGCGTTCCGTCGAGATCGAAGATGACCGAGATGCCGCCCAGCGGGCCCTTGGTGCTCATGGTGTCCAGGATGCCAAGGATCACCTGCCGGCCGAGCGCCCGATCGACTCCACCAGCGGCAGCAACCGGTGCGGCACGCGCTCGCGCAACGCCACCTCGCTGCGGGTGCGGACCACGCCGGGCAGGCTGATCAGCTTCTGCACCACGTCTTCCAGGTGCGCGTTGTCGCGGGCCACGACGCGGGTCAGCAGGTCCCCGCCACCCGTGATGGAGAACGCCTCGACGATCTCCGGCACGGCCGCCAGCGCCTCGCCCACCTCGTCCAGATGGCCCTGGGTGACCTCGATGTGCACGAACGCGAGCACCGGGTGGCCCAGGGCGGCGGGGGAGAGGGACGGAGCGGTACCGGTGATCACGCCGTCCCGCTCCAGGCGGTCGAGGCGGGCCTGGAGGGTGCCGCGGGCGATCCCGAGGACGCGGGCGTACTCGCGCACGCTGGTGCGCGGCTGCTCCAGCAGCAGCCGCAGGATGCGGGTGTCGAGTTCGTCGACGGCCATCGCGGGTCCGGCCCCTTCCAGTCGGCCATTGGCTCTCCGGTGGCCGCAGGCATGCCGTGATCACAGTACCAATGGCCCACTCCGGTGGCAGCCTGTTGAGCCACTGGCGGCCGAGATGCTCCTATAGAGGTGTCGATGGCGCTGCGGACCCCGCGGCGCCTTTTGCGTGCGGTGACTTCCGCGCCGGTGGGTGTGAGCGAGCGAGGGGGCGGTAATCAGTGCTGAAGAAGGTGTTCGTGAGCCCGGACCCGGGACGGTCCCGGCTGCGGTTCGCCGCCCGGGCCGTCCTCGGCATCGGGCTGGCCGTCGTGGTGTGCGGGCTGGCCGGTACCTCCCTGGTCGGCGCGATCATCGGGGGCCTCGCCGCCCTGCTCGCGCTCTTCACCGTCACCGACGCCACCGTGCGCGGCCAGGCCGTCACCACCGCGCTGCTGCCGGTCGCCGGGCTGCCGGTGCTCACCGCCGCCGCCGCGCTGCACGACCTCCCGGTGGCCCGGGACCTCACCTTCCTCGCCGTCGTCGGCGCCGGTGTGTACGCGCGTCGCTGGGGCCCACGCGGGCACAGCCTCGGCGTCTTCGCCTTCATGACCTTCTTCATCGCCCAGTTCCTGCACGCCACCACGGACCGGCTGCCCGAGATGTTCGCCGCCGTCCTGCTGTCCGTGGCCACCGCCGCGACGGTGCGGTTCGGCCTGTGGTGCTACGAGCGCCGCCGCCCCGCGCCCGCCGTCCCCGCGCCGCCCGCCGGCACCCGACTGGCCCGCATCACCACCCGGCAGGCCGTGCAGGCGACCGGCGGCGCCGGTTTCGCCCTGGTCGTGGGCCAGCTGGTGTCCGGCGACCGCTGGTACTGGGCCGTCGGCGCCGCCTGGTGGGTGTTCGTCAACACCACCTCGCGCGGCGAGACGCTGGTGCGCGGTTTCCGCCGGGTCCTCGGCACGGTCGTCGGCATCGGCCTGGGCTTCCTGATCGCCGTGCCGGTGGCCGGAGCGCCGGTGCCCACCGCCGTACTCGCCGCCGCCTGCGTCTTCGGCATCTTCTACACCGCCGCGGTCTCCTACACCTGGATGATGCTCTGCGTGACCCTGCTCGCCGAGCTGCTCTACGGCCTCCTGGGCGTCCTCGGCCCCGGCCTGCTCGCGCTGCGGATCGCCGAGACCGGCGTGGGTGCGCTCGGCGCCGTGCTCGCCGTGCTCTTCGTCCTGCCCGTCACCACGCACGCCGTCACCGACGTGTGGATCCAGCGCGCCCTGCGCTGCGTGCACGCCTGCACCGCGGAGGCCGCCGCACGGCTCGCCGGCACCGAGGGCGCCGATCCGGCGCCGCGCGTGGCGGAGCTGGAGCAGCTGCTGGGCCGGGTACGGCTGTCGGTCGCCCCGCTCGTGCACCCGCTGAGCCCGATGCCCGGCCGCAGGCGGCGGGCCCGCCGGGTCCTGGACCTGCTCGACGACTGCGCCCGGGAGATCCGCGGCCTGGTCGCCGTGGCCGCCGACCCCGAAGCCTCCCACGACGCACGGCTGGCCGCCGCCTGCTGGCGTGTCGAGGCCGCGGTCGAGGCACTCACCGGCGGCGGCGCGGTCCCCGCCCGTGCGGGCGGGCCGCGGGCCGCCGAACCCGCGCTGGCGCACCTCCACGACCTGGAACAGGCCCTCGCCGAACTCGCCGCGCCCCTGCGCACCCCGTCCGGTTCGCGCCTGGCCGGCGCCTGACCCGGCTCGCCCGCCGCCCCCGCGACACCCGTTTGGTCTAGACCGCGCGTGATCGACTGCTACCGTCGCTCCCGGGCGGACGATCAGGCCGGGCGACCGGGACGGCACTCGACGCGGCGCAGGACGAAGCAGGCAGACGAAGCAGGCAGACGAAGCAGGACGAGAGGGGCAGCGGTGACGGACGGCGGCAGGCGGCAGCGGCGGGCATACATCGGGTCGTTCACGGCGGCCGGCGGCCCGGGGATCCTGACGGCGACCGTCGCCCCCGACAGCGGCGCCCTCACGGTCGTGAGCGGTACGGACGGTCTGGCCGACCCCTCCTACCTGGCCCTGGCGCCCGACGGGGACACGCTCTACGCCGTCAGCGAGACGGCCGAGGGCGCGGTGGCCGCCTACCGGGTGAGCGGGGACCGGCCCGAGCCCATCGGACGGCCGGTGCCCGTCGAGGGCGACGGACCGACCCACCTCAGCCTGTACGCCGGGCACGTGCTGACCGCCAACTACGGCTCCGGCACCGTCACCGCCGTACCGGTCCGCGCCGACGGCACCCTCGCCCGCTCCGCGTCCGGCGTGCTGCGGCACACCGGCTCCGGCCCGCACGCCCAGCGTCAGCAGGGACCGCACGCCCACCAGGTGCGGCCCGACCCCAGCGGGCGCTGGGCCGTCAGCGTGGACCTCGGCACCGACTCCGTGCGGATCTGCACCCTGACCGACGGTGCCCCCGCCGTGCACCGGGAGGTCGCGCTGCGGCCCGGGTCGGGACCGCGGCACCTGGCCTTTCATCCGGACGGTTCCCAGGCCTACGTCGTCAACGAACTGGCGCCCACCGTCACCGTCTGCCACTGGGACGCCGACGACGGCGTGCTCAAGCCCCTCACCGAGGTGCCGCTGCTGCCGGGGGCCCCGGCGGGCGACGCCTACCCGTCCGGCATCGCCGTGTCGCCCGACGGCCGCTTCGTGTGGACCGCGACCCGCGGCGAGGACGTCCTGTCCGTGCTCGTCGTGGAACCGGACGGCCTGCGGCTGTCCGCCACCGTGCCATGCGGTGGGCACTGGCCCCGCGACATCGCCGTGTCCGGCGGCTTCCTGTACGCGGCCAACGAGCGCTCGGGAGACGTGACCTGGTTCGCCCTGGACCCGACCACCGGCATCCCCCGCCGCACCGGCACCCTCGCGGTCCCAGCAGCCTCCTGCGTGATCTTCGCCCCCGCGTAACTGCAGGCAGCCGTCCCGCCCCAGCTCGCGGGCAGTCGTGCCTCCCCCAGTGCCCGAACGGCCTGGCAGGTGCCCCGCAAGCGCCGCCCCGTGCCCCGCGGTCACGCCGAAGGGGCCCGCTCCTCACCAGGAGCGGGCCCCTTCACACAGGCCTGGAAAAGCAAGCGCACGCGCCCTTCACCGAACCGGCGCCCCCTGCGCCTGCTGCGGCGAGATCCCGAGTGCCGTCGTGTACTTGGCCAGCGCCAGCTTGCCGATCGCCGGGTACGGGCCGAGCGGCTCGGCGGTGGAGCAGCCCGCCTCCTTGGCCGCCTCCTCCAGCACGGACGCCTCGATCTCCGGACCGATCAGATACGGCGCGAGCGCCAGCTGCTGGGAGCCCGAGGAGCGCAGCTGCTCGGCGACGGACGCGATCGAACCCTCCTCGTCCAGCGCCGCCGCGATCACCGGCACGGCCAGGCGCGCGGCGAGCAGCATGCCGGTGATCCCGGCCGCCTGCACGGCCTCGTCACCGCCGACCGAGGCGAGGATGATGCCGTCCGCGGCGGTCGCCACGGTGAACAGCCGGGCGCGGTCGGCCCGGGCGAGACCGGCCTCGGAGAGCCGCACGTGCAGCGCCTCGGCGAGCAGCGGGTGCGGCCCGAGAACGTCGGTCAGCTCGGCCGCGATCTTGCTGTCCATCACGGCCTGCCGGATCCGGCGCAGCAGCGCGTTGTCCGGCCCGGCGAGCAGCGGCACGACGACCGCGACGGGGCCCTCCGGCTCCTTCACGTCCAGTCCGGCGGCGCGCGCCTGCTCGAAGCGGGCGGCGCGCTCCTCGGCGGCCCGGACGAGCACGGTGGTCAGGGAGGGGAACTCGGCCTCGTCGTCCCCGTCGAGGTGGCCGATCCGGGCGTCGAGCCCGGGCAGCTCGGAACGGGCGATGCTGATGACCTCGTCGGCGAGGCCCCGGGTGGCGCTGCTGGGCGTCCCCGGCACCGCGAGGACGAGCGCAGGCGCGCCCTCGGGAGCCACCAGGGGTTCGGGACGGCGGTGCCGTCCGGGCTGGCGGGGGCGCGGCATTCGTACGGGCAGGCCGGACGCGGGCCCAGTGGGGGAGCTCATGGCGCCGCATGTTACTGGTTTCCGGGGTTTCCCTGTTCGGGGAGGGTGCAGGTGAGCGGTATCCGTCCGGTTTTGTCTGATGAGTGATGTACGGATCGGCCGACATCGGCATGATTCACCTCGTCGGCGGACCGGTTCTCAGCCGTCCGGCACGGTCGTCACCCACAGCATCCTGTCGCCACTCGGAAGCGTGAACGAATCGCTTGCCAGGTCGGTCGCGACCCGGACCGAGCCGTCCAGCGGATCACCCTCGGCGGCCGTCCACCGCGCCTGCGGCAGGCGCTTCGCCAGCTCGTCCCCCAGCGGTACGAGGAGCGGATCGCCCATCCGCGTCAGCCCGCCGGTAACGGCGACGAGGGGCTCGCCGGCGGCCGGACAGACCGCGGCGGCCGAGTCGGCCAGGTGCCGGGCGGCGGCCCCGAGGATCTCCGCCGCGACGGGGTCGGTGGCCGCGCATGCCGCCACCTCCGGTGCGAAGGAGGCCAGGACGGCCGGACGGTCGGTCCGCGGATACACCTGTCCGGGCAGTCCCGCCGCCGGGCCGAAACGCTCCTCGGCGCGGGCCAGCAGCGGAGCGGAGCCGCCCTCCCGCCCGTCGTGGGCGCGCAGCGCCGCCTCCAGACCGGCCCGCCCGATCCAGGCACCGCCGCCGCAGTCGCCCAGCAGATGCCCCCAGCCGTCCGCCCGGCGCCAGCGGGTCAGGTCGGTGCCGACCGCGATCAAACCGGTACCGGCGGCCACCACCGCTCCGGCCCGTGGCCCGAGGGCGCCCACGTACGCGGTGACGGCGTCGGCGGCCAGGGCGACCGTCCGCACGCCCAGCTCCCGGGCCAGTGCGCCCGGCAGTTCGGCGCGCAGCGCGTCGCCCAGCGTGGCCAGCCCGGCGGCCCCGACGACAACGGTGTCGATCCGGGTGACGCCGCTTTCGGCGGTCAACGCCCTGGCCATCGGAAGCAGTTGCCCCAAGAGGTGCTCGGGGTCGATCCCGCGCGCACCGGTGCGGACGGGCTCCCGCGAGACCCGCCGGCCGAGCGGGCCGTGACCGCCGCCGCTGTCGCCGACGGCGCCGACGACGACGCGCAGCCCCGAGCCACCGGAGTCCACGGCCAGGAAGCCGGTGCTCACGGCAGGCGCCAGTCCACCGGCTGACCTCCCAGGCGCACCAGCAGGTCGTTGGCCCGGCTGAACGGACGGGAGCCGAAGAAGCCCCGGTCGGCCGACATGGGGGAGGGGTGCGCGGACTCCAGGGCCGGCAGATCGCCGAGCAGCGGCCGCAGATTGCGGGCGTCGCGGCCCCAGAGGATGGACACCATCGGCTTGCCGCGTGCCGCCAGCGCGCGTATCGCCTGCTCGGTGACCTCCTCCCAGCCCTTGCCGCGGTGGGCCGCGGGCTTGCGCGGGGCCGTGGTGAGCGCCCTGTTGAGCAGCAGCACGCCCTGCTGCGTCCAGGGCGTCAGGTCCCCGTTGGCGGGCTGCGGGAGATTCAGGTCGGTGTTCAGCTCCCGGAAGATGTTGACGAGACTGCCGGGCAGCGGGCGTACCTCGGGCGCGACGGAGAACGACAGTCCGACGGCGTGCCCCGGAGTGGGGTAGGGATCCTGTCCGACGATCAGGACCCGGACGTCGTCGAAGGGCTGTTGGAAGGCCCGCAGGACGTTCGCCCCCGCCGGGAGGTAGGTGCGTCCGGCGGCGATCTCCGCGCGCAGGAACTCACCCATCGAGGTGATCCGTCCGGCGACGGGTTCCAGGGCCTTCGCCCAGCCCGCTTCGACGATTTCATTCAAGGGTCGTGGTGCCACGGGCGTCACCCTACTGCCGCACGGGTGACGCCGATCAACCGGTGGCCAAGGCCGGTCCCCCCGGTCCGGTTCACCCGACGACCGCTGCCCGCACGCACAGCACGTCGGGGAGGTGGGAGGCCAACTGCCGCCAGCTGTCGCCGTCGTCGGCCGACGCGAACACCTCGCCGTTGCGGTTGCCGAAGTACACGCCCGCCCGCTCCGCGTCGTCCGTGGACAGCGCGTCGCGCAGCACCGTGCCGTAGTGGGCCTCCTGGGGCAGGCCCGCCGAGAGCGGCTCCCAGCTCCTGCCCGCGTCCGACGTGCGGAAGACCCGGCAGCGGTGGTCCGCGGGCACCCGGTCGGCGTCGGCGTTGATCGGGAAGACGTACGCCGTGTCGCCGCGGTGCGGGTGGGCGGCCACCGCGAAACCGAACGTGGAGGGCAGGCCCTCGCCGATGTCCGTCCAGTGCGCTCCGGCGTCGTCGCTTCGGTACACCCCCCAATGATTCTGGAGGTACAGGCGGTCGGGCGTGGCCGCGTCGCGCGCGACCTTGTGCACGCACTGGCCGAACTCCGGGTCGGGGTCCGGCAGGAAGACGGCGGAGACGCCGGAGTTGGACGGCGCCCAGCTCGTGCCGCCGTCGGTGGTGCGGAAGACGCCCGCGGTCGAGACGGCGACCGTCACGGACCTGGGGTCGCGCGCGTCGGTGAGGACGGTGTGCAGCCCCTCGCCGCCACCGCCCGGCACCCACTTCGACCGGGTGGGGTGCTCCCACAGCGGGCGGACCAGCTCGAAGCTCTCACCGCGGTCCTCCGAGCGGTACAGCGCCGCCGGTTCCGTGCCCGCGTACACCACGTCCGGCTCGGCGGCCGCCGGGTGCAGCTGCCACACCCGCTCCAGGGAGGCGCCGGTGTCCTTGGGGAACTTCACGGCGGGCGCGGCCGGTTCGGTCCAGGTCCGGCCCAGGTCGTCGGAGTGGAACACCGACGGCCCCCAGTGCGCGCTGTCGCCGCCGGCCAGCAGGCGCGGGGTGTCGCCACGGGTGTCGAGGGCGACCGAGTAGACCGCTTGTGCGTTGAAGTAGGGACTCTCGTCGAACTCCCAGGTGCCACCTCGCCGGCGCCCGATGAACAGGCCCTTGCGGGTGCCCACGGCGAGCAGAATCTCGGTCATGCCGATCACCTCCGCGGCGTCCTCGTCGACGCCTTCGTCTCGGACACGGGCCAGTCTGCACCCAGGCACTGACAGTCACCCCCGGAAGGAGTGTCGGCGCAGGTCAGGACGGTGGTGTCGGGTCCGGAGCGGCTTCCTGCCGCCGCCCGCTCAGCCCTCGCCCGGAAGGGCCCGCGCCAGGATCCCGTCGAGGTCGGCCGTGTCCGGCAGCGTGCCGAAGGCGTGCCCCCAGTCGCCGCCGAGCCGGGTGGCGCAGAAGGCGTCGGCGACGGCGGGCGGGGCGTGCCGGACCAGGAGGGAGGCCTGGAGGGTGAGGGCCATCAGCTCCACCAGACGGCGGGCACCGGTCTCGGACGCCTCGGTGAGCCCCGTCCGAAGCCGGTCCGCCGCCGCGTCCAGCCGGGCGTCCGCCCCGCGCGCCAACGACAGTTCACCGAAGAGCGCGTGCGTGGCGGCGGGGGAGCGGCCCAGCGCCCGCAGCACGTCGAGGGCGTTGACGTTTCCCGAGCCCTCCCAGATCGACAGCAGCGGTGCCTCCCGGTAGTGGCGGGGCATGCCCGACTCCTCCACGTAGCCGTTGCCGCCCAGGCACTCCAGGGCCTCCGCGGTGAACGCCGGCCCCCGCTTGGTCACCCAGTACTTCCCGGCGGCGGTGGCGATCCGCCGGAACGCCGCCTCCCCCTCGTCGCCGCGCACGGCGCGGTCGGCCGCGCCGGCCAGCCGCAGGGTGAGGGTGGTGGCGGCCTCGGACTCCAGCGCGAGGTCGGCCAGGACGTTGCGCATCAGCGGCTGGTCCACCAGCCGGGCGCCGAACGCGCTGCGGTGCCGTACGTGGTGACCGGCCTCGACGAGGGTCTTGCGCATCAGCGTCGCCGAGGCCATCACGCAGTCCAGCCGGGTGCAGTTGACCATCTCGATGATCGTCTTGACGCCCTGCCTCTCGGGCCCGACCAGCCAGGCCACCGTCCCGTCGAACTCGGGCTCCGAGGAGGCGTTGGACCGGTTGCCGAGCTTGTCCTTGAGGCGCTGGACGCGGAAGGTGTTGCGGGTGCCGTCGGGCAGCACGCGGGGCACCAGGAAGCAGGAGAGCCCTCCGGCCGCCTGGGCCAGCACGAGGAACACGTCGCACATCGGCGCCGACGTGAACCACTTGTGCCCGCGCAGCGTGTAGACGCCGGGCTCGGCGGTCGCGGTGGCCGTCGTGGTGTTGGTCCGGACGTCCGAGCCGCCCTGCTTCTCGGTCATCCCCATGCCGGCCAGCAGCCCGCGCTTGTCCGTGGGCGTCCGCAGCCCCGGTTCGTACTCCCGGGAGGTCAGCAGCGGCTCGTAGACCTCCGCCAGTTCCGGCTGGGCGCGCAGCGCCGGGACGGCCGCGTACGTCATCGAGGTGGGGCACCCGTGCCCCGCCTCGGTGTGGCTCCAGACCAGTCCGCCGGCGGTCCGCGCGACGTGGGCGCCCGGACGCTCGTCGGCCCACGGCGCGCCGGCCAGGCCCTCGCCGACGGCCACCCGCATCAGGTGGTGCCAGCTCGGGTGGTACTCGACCTCGTCGACCCGGTTGCCGTACCGGTCGTGGGTGCGCAGCACGGGCTCGTGGCGGTTCGCGAGGTCGCCCCAGTCCTGCGCCTCCGCGCTGCCCGCCCGGCGGCCGAGCCGTCGCAAGCCGTCCTCGGCCCAGCCGGCGCCCTCCCGTCGCAGGCCCTCCAGCAGGACCGTGTCGTCGGACGCGTCGTAGGGGGCCAGGGGAGGGGGCTGGTTGATGACGTCGTGCGTCGCATACCCCTCCGGGCGGCCCCAGGGCTCCTCGGACGGCTCGTAGGACTCGTACGGCGGCTCCTGCGCGAGTGTCGTCATACCCCGAGTGTTGCACCATTTCTGCGACCGCAGCAATAGTGCAACACGGGGGGCGCACGTACAGTACGTGCTCATGTGGACGAACGACACCCCCGCGCACGGATGACCGGTTCCGAGGCCCCCGGCGCTCAGGAGCTGCGTCCGCTGTCCGCGCGGTCGGTCGTCCTGAGCCTGCTGCTCGGCACCCACCCGCCGGAACTGCCGGCGCGGGACCTGGTGCGGCTCGTGGCGGGGTTCGACGTCGGCGCCTCCACCGCGCGCGCGGCGCTGAGCCGGATGGCCGCCGCCGGGGACCTGCGCCGCACGGACACCGGCTACCGGCTCAGCGAGCGGCTGCTGGAGCGCCAGCGGCGCCAGGACGAGGCGGTGCGTCCGCACACGCGCGCGTGGGACGGCGACTGGGAGGTGCTCGTGGTCACCGCCACCGGGCGCGGTCCCGCCGCCCGTGCCGAGCTGCGCACCGGGCTGACCGCCCTGCGTCTGGCCGAACTGCGCGAGGGAGTCTGGCTGCGGCCCGCCAACCTCGACCGCCCGCTGCCCGCCGCTCTCGACCGGGTGACCGAGCGGCTCGTCTCACGCCCCGAGGCCCCCGCCCGTGAACTGGCCGCCCGGCTGTGGCCGTTGGACTCCTGGGCGGACACGGCACGGGTACTGCTCGCCCAGGTCGACCGGGCCCGGCGCCCGGCCGGGCGGCTCACCGCCTTCGCGGCCGTCGTGCGGCACCTGCTCGCCGACCCGGTACTGCCCCCGGAGCTGCTGCCGCCCGACTGGCCGGGGACGGCCCTGCGGGACGCCTACGCGCGCTATCAGCGGGAGCAGTCCGGGCAGGTCCGGGCGCACGGCGGCACCCGGACCCGAGGGGTCACTCGTAGGTGATGTCGGACGAGGAGTACTTGCAGTACGTGCCGTCGGCGCCGGAACCGTTCGAGTCCGGCTCGTCACCGTCGTCGTTGCCGATGTACTTCTGGCACGGGACGATCTTCTTGCCGCCGTCCCCGACGATCGTGATGTCGCGCAGGGTCGCGCTGTCGCCGTAGTTGGTGTTGATGCCGGCGATCCGGCCGCCCTTCCAGTTGACCTCGATGCCACTGAGGTTGATGGTCCGTTCGTACTGCGTCGAGCAGTTGCCGCAGGACCGGACGAAGGTGCCGAAGTTCTTGACGGCGAAGCCGGAGATGTTCAGCGTTCCGGCGCCGTTGAACTGGAACACCTTGTCGTCGGCCTCCTTGGCGCCGCCGCCGGAGACCGTGTAGACGTTCGACGACGAGGAGCCCCGGAAGGTCGCCGCGTCCTCGCCGACGTCCTCCCACCAGACGTTCTGGAGCGTGCAACTGCCCTTGCAGTGCACGCCGTCCGCGGCCGGGGCGCCGATGATCACGTTCTTCAGGACGGCGCCGGGGGCCAGTTCCAGGATCGGGCCCTGGTCCTCGTCCTGGCCGCCGGAGCCCAGGTCGCCGGTGCCGTACAGGCGCTTCATCCCGTAGTCCTTGGTGCCGGAGACCGAGATGGTGGAGGAGACGCCTTCGCTGCCGTTGGGTGTCGGCCAGGTGGCGGCCTGGGCCAAGGGCGCCCCGGAAGTCATGAGCATGCCAACCGAGAGGCTGAGCGCGCCCAGCGCGCCGGTCACCGCGCGCCGCGCCCGCGGTCGTGTCACAGGGGTCATGTTCTGGTCCCTTCCATAGGGAGTGGGGGTGGAACGGAACATGTACGTGAACGTCGAGCGTCACCATGACCGAGAACGCGAACGCGCGGCCGCACGTGTGGGGAGGGTGGGGCCGCAGCGTTCGCGACGGTCATGCTGATGAACGGACCGTAGAGGGTAAGCGCTTTCTAGTCAACGGCTCGGGCGGCAGTCCGCCTCACATGCCCCAGCCGTACTGGTCCGGCATCCGGGCGTCCACGCCCAGCTCCCGCGCCGCGTGCTGGGCCCAGGACGGATTGCGCAGCAACTCGCGGCCCAGCAGCACCGCGTCGGCCTCGCCGTTGGCCAGGATCTTCTCGGCCTGACCGACCTCGGTGATCAGCCCGACGGCGGCGACCGGCAGCGTGGACCCGGCCTTCACGCGCGCGGCGAACGGGACCTGGTAGCCGGGCCCGGTCGGGATCCGGACGCGCGGGACGTTGCCGCCGGTGGACACGTCGAGCAGGTCGATGCCGTGGGCCTCGAGGTCGCGGGCGAAGCGGACGGTGTCGTCCGGCGTCCAGCCGCCCTCCTCCAGCCAGTCGGTCGCCGAGGCGCGGAAGAACAGCGGCTTGTCGTCGGGCCAGACCTCCCGTACCGCGTCCACGACCTTCAGGGCGAACCTGGTGCGGTTCTCGTACGAGCCGCCGTAGGCGTCGGTGCGGTGGTTGGAGTGCGGCGACAGGAACTCGTGGATCAGGTAGCCGTGGGCACCGTGGATCTCGGCGATCTCGAATCCGGCGGCCAGTGCCCGGCGCGCGGCGTCCGCGAACTGGCCGACGACCTCCTGGATCTGCGGGGCCGTCAGCTCGGTCGGTACCGGATGCCGCTGGTCGAACGCGAGCGCGCTCGGGGCCAGCGGCTGCCAGCCGTACGCGTCCGCCCCCACCGGCGCCCCGCCCTTCCAGGGCTGCGCGGTGGAGGCCTTCCGCCCCGCGTGGGCCAGCTGGACCGCGGGGACCGTGCCCTGGGAGCGCAGGAAGCCGGTGATCCGGCGGAACGCCTCGACCTGCGTGTCGTTCCACAGCCCGAGATCCTGCGGGGAGATGCGCCCCTCGGGTGACACGCCGGTGGCCTCCATGACGATCAGGCCGGTGCCTCCCACCGCGCGGGCGCCGTAGTGCGCGAAGTGCCAGTCGCCGGGCACGCCCGCCGACGGGCCTTCCGGTGCCGCGGAGTACTGGCACATCGGCGGCATCCAGATCCGGTTCGGAATCGTGGTGTCACGGAGTCGGAGGGGCTCGAAGAGGGTGCTCATCGCGGGCTGCTCCTGGGTCGCGGCGGGTCGGGACGACTCGTACGGTAACTCTCGTAGTACGTCGAGTGTCAAACTACGGTGTCCTTCGTACAATGGGAACCCCTCCTGACCGGTGGGACCCCCGGACGAACTGGAGTCGCCGTGACCCCCGCCGCCACTGCCGCCGGCACCCGCGAGCTGCCGCATCCGACGCGTGAGGAGATCCGGCTGGAGGGGGTGCTGCACGCGCTCTCTGACCCGGTGCGGCTGCGGATCGTGCGGGATCTCGCCGCCGACAGCGGCGCACTCTTCTCCTGCTCGCACTTCGACCTGCCGGTCACCAAGTCCACCACCACGTACCACTTCCGGGTGCTGCGCGAGAGCGGGGTGATCCGGCAGACCTACCGGGGCACGGCCAAGATGAACGGCCTGCGCAGGGACGATCTGGACATCGTGTTCCCGGGGCTGCTCGACGCCCTGCTGGCCGCGGCCGCCCGCCAGGCCGCCGCGGACCGGCACGACCCGCTGCGCCGACAGGGTGCCGAACCCCCGATGAACGAACCCCGATGAACGAACCCGATGAACGAACCCGATGAGCGAAGCGTGTTCCGTTCGTATGGAATGTGATCATTCGGTTACGTTGCGTATGTGCTCGAAGCATCCTTCGTTGATCGTTCTCTTCAGCTTTCCGACCGCTGTCCGGACGACGGTGAGATGTCCGTGCGGCACGCCTGGGTGGTGAGCGAGGGCTCCACCACGACCTCGTGGTTCGACGTCCGGCTGGCCTTCGCCGACGGCGCCCGGGTGGACGCGCTCGCCGTGCTGTCCGGTGCGGACGTGCGGGTCGAGGACGTACGGGCCCGGCCGCCGCTGTCCCTCGACGACCTGGCCGTACTGGCCGAGTGGCTGGAGGATCCACTCTTCGAGGCCTGCGTCGCGGCCCCCGCGCGTGGCGCGCCCGCCGCGCCGCGGCGGGCCCGGACCGCGTGGCCGCGCGGGCGGGAGGGGCGCAGACTCGTCGCCCAGGAGTACCGGACGGCCCGGGAAGAGGGCGGCGATCCGGTCCTCGCGGTGATGCGCGCGACCGGGCACAGCAGGCGCAGGTCGCTCAGGCTGATCGGCCAGGCGCGCGACGAGGGGTTCCTGGCGCCCCGTCGCGCGCGCCGCTGAGACACCTGCGCGGGCGCGTCCCGGCACCGGGCCTCCGCGTCGTCACAGCATCGCGCGCATGCGTGAGATCTCGCTCGTCTGCTGGGCGACCACGTCGTCCGCCATCTCCTCGATCAGCACGTTGTTGCCCCCGGACTTCACGTCCGTGGCCATGCTGATCGCCCCCTCGTGGTGAGTGATCATCAGCGTGAGGAAGAGCCGGTCGAAGGCCTTGCCCTCGGCCGCGGACAGCTGCTTCAGCTGTGCCTCGGTCGCCATGCCCGGCATCGCGGCGTGGTCGTGCCCGCCGCCCGTCACCTTCTCGCCGTGCGTCTCGAGCCAGCCCTCCATCGCCTTGATCTCCGGCCCCTGCGCGGCCGAGATCCGTTCCGCCAGCTTCTTGACCTGGCCGGACTCGGCCTGTTCCGGCGCCAGTTCGGTCATCTTCAGCGCCTGGGCGTGGTGCTGGATCATCATCCGCGCATAGGAGACGTCCGCGGAGTTGGGGGAGTCGTCGTCGGCGCGCTGCTTCTCGGCGTCCTCGGCGGACAGGGTGCGGTTGCCCTCGCCCGGTTTGCCCGGCGCGATCACCGAGGGTCCGGCGGCGGCCGCCGAACCGGTGTCCGATCCCGAGTCGCAGGCTCCCAGCCCGAGCACGGCCAGCGCGGTCAGCGAGGCCGTGACAAGTGACGCGCGGGACATCGCGGGGCGAAAGGACACAACGACCTCCGGTGGCTGCGGGTGCCCCTCTGGGTGGAGGGAGGCGGCGCACCTTGTGGGTGCGATGACCGTCCTAGCACGCTTCCGCGCGTCACTGATCAAAAAACTTCATTGCGAGTTTGTTGCCCCCTGTTGGTATGTGCATGGCGAAGACGATACTGCGGGGTGCGTGAACCGTTCCGACGGGAACGGACGTTGGGAGGAAACAGTGACCCTGTTGAGCGACCCGCGAACGCGGCGCAGACGCCTGGGAGTCGCGGCTGCCGCCGCCGGACTCCTGTCCGCGCTGCTCACCGCCGGCCCTGCCGTGGCGACCCCCGACCCCGGGGACGCTCCGGCCACGTCGAAGGAGGTGTCCAAGAGCGCGCGCGCCGAGGTGCGCGACGCGATCGAGAGCGGTGACATACCCGGCCAGGACGAGATCGTCCACTCGGACAACATCGAGCACCTGGCCAACATCCCCAAGGACGCACTGCCCGGCACCAATTCGGACCTGGCCTTCCAGGGCCGGTACGCCTTCGCCGGGAACTACGACGGCTTCCGCATCTTCGACATCAAGAACCCGAAGAAGCCGAGGACCGTCGCCCAGGTGCTGTGTCCCGGCTCGCAGAACGACATCTCCGTCTCCGGGGACCTGCTGTTCCTGTCCACCGACTCCTCGCGCAGCGACAGCAGTTGCAACAGCACCACGCAGCCCGCGACCGAGAAGTCCTCCTGGGAGGGCATGAAGGTCTTCGACATCAGCGACAAGCGGAACCCGAAGTACGTCGCCGCCGTCGAGACCGCCTGCGGCTCGCACACCCACACGCTGGTGCCCGAGCGCAGGAACGTCTACATCTACGTCTCCTCGTACTCGCCGAACGCCGCCTACCCCGACTGCAAGCCGCCGCACGACGGGATCTCCGTGATCAAGGTGCCGCGCAAGGCACCCGAGCGGGCGGCCCTCGTGGGCTTCCCGGTGCTGTTCCCCGGTGAGGGCCCCGACGGCGGCGGCAACCCGGGCGGACCCACCAACCCGGGCGTCTCCAAGACCACCGGCTGCCACGACATCACCGTCCTGCCCTCCGAGGACCTGGCCGCCGGCGCCTGTATGGGCGACGGCATCCTGTTCTCCATCAAGGACCCCGAGCGCCCGAAGGTCATCGACCGCGTCCAGGACAACGTGAACTTCGCGTTCTGGCACTCGGCGACCTTCAACCAGCGCGCGAACAAGGTCGTGTTCACCGACGAGCTGGGCGGCGGCGGCGCCGCCACCTGCAACGCGGAGATCGGCCCGAACCGCGGCGCCGACGGCATCTACGACATCGTCGGCCGCGGCGACCACCGCAAGCTGGTCTTCCGCAGCTACTTCAAGATCCCCCGCCACCAGGCGGACACCGAGAACTGCGTGGCCCACAACGGCTCGCTGATCCCGGTCAGGGGCAAGGACATCATGGTCCAGGCCTGGTACCAGGGCGGCATCTCCGTCTGGGAGTTCACGAACTCCTCGCGGCCCAAGGAGATCGCCTACTTCGAGCGGGGTCCGCTGACCACCGACACGATGACCACCGGCGGTTCCTGGTCGGCGTACTACTACAACGGCTACATCTACTCGAACGACATCGCCAAGGGCTTCGACGTCCTCAAGCTCAGCGACCGGCGCACCGACCCGGCCAAGCGGGTCCACCTGCGGGAGCTGAACACGCAGACGCAGCCGGACTACTTCGACTGAGGACTCCGGTCCGTCCGGTCCCGCCGGTCGGGCACGCCGGTCGCGAAGAACCGCGACAGGTCCGGGTCGCACGTCGTCCCGCCGGGCGCTTCGGAGTCCGGCGGGACACCCAGCTTCCAGTCCAGCCGGTAGCGCTCGAACAACTCGGCGCGCAGCTCCGGCACCGGCATCGGCACCCCGGGCACGAGAGCGGCGAAGACGGCGCCCATCAGCTGTGCGCGCAGCATCGGGTAGTCGCGGTCGACGTCCCGCGAGCCGTGCCGGGCCACCGTGTCCCGCAGCAGCTCCGCCAGCCTCCGCTGCTCCGGGCACGGCACGAAGCCCACCTCCGCCTGGAGCAGGCCCGCCATGTGCTGGCGCATGAGCACCGGCCGGTCCCGGGCGAGCCCCAGGATCGCGTCGACGGCCCGCGCCAGCCGCTCACGCCCGTCGGCGGTGCGCGGCTCGCGCTCCAGGGCCTCCTCCAGGGTGCGGTGCATCAACCGGTGCACGGCGGACTGCACCAGCTGGCGCTTTCCGGGGAAGTAGTACGAGACCAGGCCCCGCGCGGAGCCCGCCCGGTCCGCGATGTCGCCCAGCGTGGTCGCCTCGTACCCGCGCTCGCCGACCAGCTCCACGGCGGCCTGCAGGAGACGCTCCTTCGAGCGCCGCCGCAATTCTTCATTGACCGAGGCGCTGCGCGGGGACATGCTGTACTCCTGCGTTGACTGGCTGCCAGCCAACTATACTCGGCGCAGACGGAGGGGCCCCAAGGGCCGCTCCGGCTACCGTCTGCCTCGGGCGACACGGGGGATCGTCCGAGGCGGGCGGCACCACCCGGTGGTTGCCTCGGGCTACGTGGCCAGGTCCAGCACCGGCCGCAGTCCCGCCGGGCGCTCGGCCACCGGCAAGTGGTCGACGAAGTGCACCCCGCACCCGAGTGCCGCCGCGCCACCGTCCGCGCTCCGGTCGTCGCCGACCATCAGTGTCCGCTCCGGCTCCACGCCCAGCGCCGCGCAGGCGACGCCGAACAGCCGGGCGTCGGGCTTGCGGATGCCGTGCTCGTACGACAGGACGTACGTGTCCACATACCGGTCGAGGCCGTGTGCGCGGAAGACCGGCCGCAGGTCCCAGCCGATGTTGCTGACCACCCCCACGGCGATTCCGCGCCCGCGCAACGCGCTCAGCACCTCGGCGGCGTCGGTGTAGGGACTCCACGCGTCCGGCGACATGTGCCGCTCGTACAGCACGTCGTGCAGGCCCGGGTCCGGCAGCGGCACCTGCCGGGAGAGCCCGGTGTACGCGGCCCGGTGCAGCGCGGAGCTGTGGTCGCGGACCTCCCACACCCCGGCGAGTTCCTCCGGAACCCGTAGCGGCGGTGCGCCGCCGGGCAGCGCTCCCACCCGCTCGAGAGCCTCGGCCTTCTCGGCCAGCTCCGGCGCGGCGAGCTCCAGTCCGGCACCGTCGAGCGCCGCGCGCAGGCAGGCTTCGGTGGATTCGATCCGGAACAGGGTCCCGGAGAAGTCGAACAGAACGGCGGTCATGGCCGGATCCTAGGGGGCGAAGGACGCGGCGGGCGCGGTGCCGCGGTGCGGGCGGAACCCGGCCCGGCAGGCCGGCGCGCCGCTCACGGATGCCCGCGCCGGTGCACCAGCACCGCGAGCGCCACGACCAGACCGCCCAGGAGCCAGCCGCCGAGCACGTCCGTGGCCCAGTGGACGCCGAGCCACACCCGGGTCACGCCGACCCCGGCCACGGAGACCACGGCGACGGCCAGACCGGTACGGCGCAGGGCGGGCCCGGTGCCGTAGTGGTGGAGCAGCCACACCAGCAGGCCGCACACGAACGTCGCGGTCATGGCGTGCCCGGAGGGGAAGGCCGCGTAGTGCGCGGAGTCCACGGGGTCCGGCCAGACCGGGCGGGGGCGGTCCACCGCAGCCTTGAGGGCCTGTTGCAGCAGGCTGCCCAGCAGACACGTCGCTCCCAGCCACACGGCCGTCCACCGGTCCGACCGGCGCCACCACAGCCACAGCACCACCACCGCGCACAGCAGGCGCATCGTCCAGGTGTCCCACACCCAGTCGGTGAGGATCCGCATGGCGTGGGTGAGGCCGCCTTCCTCGACGGCCCAGCGGTGGGTCGTGCCGGCGATGTCCTCGTCCAGCCGCACCAACGGACGCCATTCGACGGCCACCAGGGTGAGCAGGAGCGCGGAGCACACGGCCAGCACCCAGGTGACGCGGAGGGCGGTGCGTGGCTGCGGCGGGGCGGGCGGGGAGTCGACCGGCGGCGTCTGCATGCTGCGATCCTCGCCGAATGAGTGGCTCCGGGGCCAATGCCGTGGCGGGAAAGGGGCTAGCCCAACGCCCGCAGCCCCGGCGCGAACGCCAGCAGGACCGGGACCACCGGTACCAGTGCGGCCGCCGCGGTCAGCCGCAGCCTGCGGGCCGCCGTCAGCCGGTTCGGCGGGGTGAGCAGGCGGTGCACCCGCTGCGGGACGTCGGCCCGGGCGGTCGGGCACGGACCGAAGACGCCGCGGTCCTCGTTGAGTTCGACCAGGGCCAGGGCGGTCGTCAGGCGGCCGAAACGGCGGGAGGCCACGTCGTCGGCGGCGAGTTCGACCAGGCGGTGCATCTCGTCGCGGAACCCGGCGAAGACCGGAACCTGCGGGAACCCGTCCGCCAGCGCGGCGGAGCAGTGCAGCAGCCAGTCGTGCCGCGCCTGCGCGTGGCCCTTCTCGTGGGCGAGCACCGCGTCCAGTTGCCGCCCCTTCAGGCGGCGCAGGGCGGCGGTGGTGACCACCAGCTGCGGGGGAGAGCCGGGCAGCCACCAGGCGTCCGGCCGCTCGCCCTCCAGTACGACGAGCCGACCCGGGCCGGGCTCCTCGCCCGGCAGCAGCGGAGCGCGGTGCCGGAGTTCCGCGCGGCGCAGCCGACGCCGGGCGCGGGCCCGTGCCACCTCCCGGGCCAGCATCAGCGCGCTCCACAGTCCGCCGCAGGCCAGCGTGACGGCCGTCGTGTCCGCCCAGAGCCCGGACGTGCCCAGGGCGTAGGCCTCGACCACCGGACCGGGAGCGGTCGCGAAGACGGGCCCGCCCACCGCGTGCCAGGCCGCCGCCGCGCTCAGCGTCATCGACAGCGCGCAGCACACGATCACCGCCGCCACCGCGCACTGCCAGACCCACAGGGCGACCACCGGTTCGCGATCCGGCCAGTCCGCCCGGGCGAGCAGCCTGGGGGCGAGCACGGCGGTCAGCGCACCGAGCAGCAGCAGTGCCGCGGGGAGAATCATGGGGGGCAGCCTATGAGCGGCGTGCCGTCGGCAGTACGGGCCGACGCGCAAAGTGACGCAGGCAACGATTGCGCGCGGCGAACGCCGGGCAGCCCGGCCCCGCCGTGGTGAGCGTCGGGCAGCCCGGCCCCGCCGTGGTGAGCGTCGGGCACTCGACCCGCCGTGGTGAGCGTCGGGCACTCGACCCGCCGTGGTGAGCGCCGGGCACTCGACCCGGCCGCGGTGAACGTCGGGCACCCGACCCGCCGCGGTGAACGTCGGGCCCCTGACCCCGCCGTGGTGAGCGCCGGGCCCCCGACCCGCCGTGGTGAACGCTGGGCCCCGACCCGCCGCGGGGAACGCCGAGCAGCCCCGCGCCCCGCAGCCCGTGCCCCTCCGGTCCCGCCGGTGTCACAGGGGGAGCAGCATGGCCAGCATCGCGATCGCCATGGAGAGCCGGCAGGCCCGCGCCAGCTCCGGCCGGTCGCCCCACCCGGCCGCCGCACGGCCGTCTGCCCCCACATGGCCGTCGGCCCCCGCGCCGCCCCCCGCCACCGCCACGACGGGTATCAGACGGACGCCGGTCAGCAGCACGTATCCCGTGAAGTAGAGCAGCAGCGCCCCGGTCAGCACCGGTGTGCCCGACGCGCCGTGCGCGTGCCCGTGGGCGGGGGAGGCGGCCATCACCACCGCCATGTAGACCATCGCCGCGGCGCCCACCACGTGGTGCAGATGGTGGCGCCCCGACCGGGCCGCCCACAACGCCCGCAGCCCTGCGGCGCCGAACACCACCGCGTAGGCGGGCCAGACCCAGCCCGGCGGGGAGAAGACCGCCGCGGGCACGGCCATGGCGGCCATGCCGAACCCCATGAGGGCCTCGCCGCCCGCGGCCCCGCGCTGCTCCTCGACGCCGCTGCGCATCCGCAGCAGGCAGTAGGCACCGGTCGCCGCGCACAGCGCGACCAGCAGCCATCCGGGTGACACCGGTCCGTGCACACGCACCTCCCCGTTCGGCGGTCCACGGTCTGTCAAGAACTGCCCGGACCGTGCGGCGCGCACGCGAGCGCAAGGGTGTACGCGGGGGCATCCGGGGGAGCGCGCGCCCTCACCGCGGTGGATCGTCGCTGGTCGGTGATGTGGGACGGCACACTCGCGTATTTGATTTACAGATAAAACACTTGTTAATCTTATGTCCATGAGCAGTGCGACCCCCACCGCCGGCACCTCCCCGGCCCGACGTCTGTCCCTGGCAGGCGTGCTGCGCCTGCGCCGGCCCTCCGAGATCTGGTTCAAGCCCGCTCTGAGTTCGGTCGCCGCCGTCGCCCCTCCCAACCTCCTCCTGCTGGCGCTCGGCCGGCTCGACCTGGCGATGTACACCATGGCCGGGTCCCTGTGCGCGCTCTACGCCCACAACCGCCCCTACGCCGCCCGCGCCCGCACCCTGGCGTGGGTGGTGCTCGGCATGCTCGGCGGCCTCGCCGTCGCCCTGGTCACCGCCTCGCTCACCCGGAACGCCGTCGTCCTCGTCACCGTCGGCGCGCTGCTGGCCGCCGTGCAGAAGGCCCTGTGCGACGCCACCCGCGTCGGCCCGCCGGGCAACGTGGTCCTGACCTTCATCAGCTCCGCCACCCTTTTCGTCCCGCAGACCCTCGGTCAGGTCCCCGGCCACCTGGCACTGGCCGCCGCCGCGGGCGTCTGGGCCTGGCTCGTCGGCATGGCACCCGCCCCGGTCCGTCCGCACGGCCCGGAACGCCGGGCCACCGCCCAGGCCCTGAACGCGGCGGCCGCGTACGCCGTCGCCTCCCGCGGCACCGGAGAGGGCAGCACGGGACGGGGCGCCGCCCACGCCGACGCCCACGCCGACGCCCACGCCTCCGCCCGCGCCGCCGGGTACGCCGCCGTACAGGCCGCCTGGCAGACGCTGCTGGCCCTGCCGTCCACGGGCGCCCGCGCCACCACCCGGCATGCCCTGGAACGCCTCGTCGTCCGCGCCGAGGTCGCCCTCGCCGCCCCCGCCGACACCGACCCGGAGCGGCTGCGCGCCTGGGCCCACGCCCTGCGCGGCGGCGGCCGGATCCCCCGCACCGGCGACGCCCCGGGGGACACCGACGAACTCCTCGGCGTGGACGCCGAACTCGCTGCCCGCCCCGCGCCCCTGTGGCAGCGGCTCGGCCCGCTGACGCCGATCGCCGCCCGCACCGCCCTCGGCTGCGCGCTGGCCGGGTACGCCTCCCTCGCCCTCGGTATCGGCCGCCCCTACTGGGCCCTGGTCACCGCCGCCGCGCTCTACCAGGCCAACGTCACCCTGACCTGGAGCCGGGCCGTGCAGCGCGTGGTCGGCAACCTCGCCGGAGTGCTGCTCTTCGCCGCCATAGCCCCGCTCGCCCACCTCGGGCAGGTGCTGCTCGTCCTGTGCTGCCTCGCCCTCAACTTCGGCGCCGAGGCACTCATCACCCGCAACTACTGGCTCGGCAGCGTGTGCGTGACCCCGATGGCCCTGCTCGTCACCGAGTTCGCCGGGTACCAGGCCCCCGGCGACCTGATGACCGAGCGGGCCGTGGACACCGTCGTCGGCGCCCTGGTCGGCTTCCTCGCCGCCGTCGTCGTCACCAACCGGCGCGCCGGGAACCGCGTCGAACAGGCGGTGACCGCGGCCGACCGGGCCCGGGAGCGCGCCGCGCGCCTCCTCGCCGAGCCCGCCCCCGCCCCCGGCGCCCTGGAGGCCGCGCGCCGTGGCCTGGCCGCCGCGCTGACCGACCTGCGGGCCACCGCCGAGGGGGCGGCCGGTGAATGGTGGGGACGCGCACTGCCCCAGGAGAGGGTCGTGCTCGCCGAGCAGGCCGGACACCGTACGCTCGCCGAGGCGGTGCGACGCCAGGCAACGCGTCCGGACCGGGGCGCGAGCACGAGAACGGAGGACGTACGGCCATGACCGCAACCGACGGGGGAGCGCACGACGGGGTAGCGCACGACGGGGCAGCCGGGCCCGGGTCCGGTGACGGCGGGACGGGGCCGGGCGGGGACACCGTGGCCGCGGTCGTACGTCAGTGGCGTGCCGTCCACCCGGACCTGGACACCGGGCCGATGGAGATCATCGGCCGGATCAACCGCTGCGCCGCGCTCCTCCAGCAGGCCGAGGACGCGCCGCTGCGCCGGGCGGGCCTCAGCCGTGCCGAGTTCGACCTGCTCGGCGCGCTGCGCCGCACCGGGCACGAGCTGACTCCCGGGGAACTGGCCCGGGAGACCTTCTCCTCCGGCGCGGCCGTGACCAAGCGCCTCAAGCAGCTCACCGAGCGCGGCCTCGTCGAGCGGCGCGGCGACACCCGCGACCGCCGGGTCGCGCACGTCCGCCTCACGGACGCCGGACGCGACCTCGTCGACGGCATCCTGCCCGAGCAGCTCGCCTACGAGTCGGCCGTCCTGTCCGGCGTGGCCGGGTCGCGGCAGGGGGAGCTGGCGGCGCTCCTCGGGGGGCTCCTCGGCCAGCTGGAGGGCCGTCTGGACGCGCTGCGGGCCTGAGCGGGCCGGGAACGGCGCGGCCTTCCGCGCACCGGGCGGATCAGCGCTCGTCGCCCGCCCGGTACACGCCGAACATCGCGCCCTGCGGGTCCCGCAGCACCGCGATGCGGGGCCCGTCGGGCACGGAGGTCGGCTCCATGAGCACGGTGCCGCCGCCGTCCGTCGTGTCGACCGCGACGGTGTTCACGTCCGCCACCGCGAAGTACGGCAGCCAGTGCGCCGGGACCTCGTGCGGGAATTTGTCGTCCATCGTCACCATGCCGCCGAAGTCCGCCCCGTCGATCCCCCACTGCGGATAGCGGTCCGAGGCGCCGACGCTCCAGCCGAACACCGTCGTGTAGAAGTCGGCGGCCCGGTCGGGCTCCCGGGTCAGCAGCTCCACCCAGCCCAGCGAGCCGGGCGCGTTGAACAGTCCGGCCCCGGGGAACGAGCGTCCCTGCCACAACTGGAACACCGCCCCGGTCGGATCGGCGGCCACCGCCAACCGGCCCGAGTCGAAGACGTCCGCGGGCCCCTGGAGGGCCACCCCGCCGGCCGCCGTCACCTGCCGTACGGCCGCGTCCGCGTCGCGCACGGCGAACGACACGTTCCACGCCACCGGCTGCCCCTGCTGGTACAGCGGAGTCAGGGCGGCGACCGGCGTGTCGTCGATCCGGGCGATGGTGTAGCCGCCCGCCTGCTGCCGCGGGTCCGTCTCGGGATACCAGCCGAACAGCTTGGTGTAGAACCGCTTGGCGGTCTCGAGGTCGGTGGTCCCCAGCTCCGCCCAGCAGGGCCCGCCGGTCACCGGTTCGTGGAGCTTCATCGTGCTGGCGTCCTTCCGCCGGGGCCGCAGACCGTCCGTCCCCCTCCAGCACGCTAAGGCCGGGCCGGGACCGCGGCCATCCGGCACGTACGCGCCCCGGTCGCGGCGCCCGTCCGCCCGGTCAGATCCCGGGCCGGTAGCGCAGCGGATGCTCCGCGGGCACCTCCACCAGTACGATCCGGGTGCCGTCCGGGTCCGCGATCCACATCTCCACCAGCCCCCACGGCTCCTTGACCGGCGGTCGCACGATCTCGACGCCCTTGGCGCCCAGTTCCTCGTGGGCCGCCGCCGCGTCCTCGACCTGGATCCACAGGGCGAGCCCGGGGGTGAGGGGAGCGTCGGAGCGCCCGGAGACCTCCAGGAAGCCGTTGCCGAGGAAGTAGACGGTGCCCCGCTCGGGACCCGTGCCGAACTCCCGGTGGACGGCGAGACCGAGCTGCTCTCCGTAGAACGCGCGGGAGCGGTCGGGGTCGGTGGGGCGGAGCAGGGTCCGGCTGCTGAGTACGTGCACCATGCGTCCCGAGCCTAGTGGCGGCCTTCGGCGGCGTTACGCTCATCGGTGCCCGCGCCGGGCCCAGAACGAACCGGAGAAGCCCCATGGACACCGCCGACAGCCCGCTGACCTACCGCGACGCCACCGACGCCGACGTGGACGCGCTCGTGGCGCTCATAGAGTCCGCGTACCGGGGCGACTCCAGCCGGGCCGGGTGGACCACCGAGGCGGACATCCTCCAGGGGCAGCGCACCGACCCGCAGGGTGTGCTGGAGGTCGTCAAGGCGCCGGACAGCAGGCTGCTGACGGTGGAGCGGGACGGCCGGATCGTGGCCTGCTGCCAGCTGGAGCACCGCGGGGCGCACGCCTACTTCGGGATGTTCGCCGTCAGCCCGGCGCTCCAGGGCGGGGGACTGGGCAAGGCGATCATCGCGGAGGCGGAGCGGCGGGCCCGCGCGACGTGGGGTGTCACGGAGATGCACATGACCGTGATCTCCGTGCGCGAGGACCTCATCGCCTGGTACGAGCGCCGTGGCTACCGCCGTACGGGAGAGACGACCCCCTTCCCGTACGGCGACGAGCGCTTCGGCATCCCGCAGCGCGACGACCTCCGGTTCGAGCTGCTGGTCAAGCCCCTGGTGTGAGCCTCAGGCCGTGAAGCGCCCGGTGCGCTTGATCTCCGGGTAGTCGGTCGTCGCGCCGTCCAGGCCCAGGGCGCGCACCAGGCGCAGGTGGTCCTGGGTGTTCACGGTCCAGCAGAAGACCCGCAGTCCCGCCTTGCGGGCCTTCCGCACGATCTCCAGCGTCACCCTGTTGATGTCCAGGCACAGGGTCCTGGCGCCCGCCTCCACGGCGCGGTCCACGACCTCGGGGCCGTAGTACTGCGCGACCAGGGCGGTCCGCACCCCCGGCACCAGCCGGGCGATCTCGACGATGGCCTCGTCGTGGAACGAGATCACCTCCACCCGGTCCACCAGGTCCCGCCGGAGCATCACGTCGGCGAGGAGGCGCGCGGCCGCCGCGTCCTTGATCTCGGCCTGCAAGGGCACCGAGACGGCGTCCAGCACCTCCTCGAAGACCGGGATCCGCTCCCCGCGGCCGGCGTCCAGGGCGCGCAGTTCCTCAAGGGTCTTGTCGGCGATCGCGCCGGTGCCGTCGGTGGTGCGGTCCACGTCCGCGTCGTGCATGACGACGAGCGCGCCGTCCTTGCTCAGGTGCAGGTCCAGTTCGACGACGTCGAGGCCGGCCTGCTCGGCGGCGACGAAGGAGCGCAGGGTGTTCTCGGGTTCGACACCCATCGCTCCGCGGTGACCGATGGTGAGGAAGTTCAAGGCTCGACTCGCTTCCGTCGACGTCGGCGTGGCAGGGCGGCAGCCTAACGGCCCTGCCGGACCGTTTCCCCCGTGCCGCGCCGGGTATACGAATCCGGCGCTCGACAGGAAAAAGTGCGGCGCAGCCCGGGGTGAGGCAGGATAATTTACGGAGTCGCCCCTTGATTGGAGAAACGTCGTATGCGTACGGTGTCTTGACGCAAGCTTCTCCCGTGGAGGATGGGACATGACGGAAATTCTTGTGCAGGTGGGTGTGGAGGGCGACGTTCCTCCGGCGAGCAGGGTGGTGGAACACCCGGCGTGGCCCGTGCTCAAGGATGCCGTGGAGCGGATCCGGCCATGGCAGTCCAAGGACGGGTCGATCGACTTCGACGCCGAGGGCGCCCCCGAGCGGTCCGCCGCCGAGGACGCCGTACGCCGCGTCACCGAGGCCGTGCGCGAGCTGTCCCCCCTGCTGCCGCACGACCACGCCTACCACGAGGCCCTGGTGACCGACCTCGCCCGCTGGGCCGACGGCGGCTTCGAGGTGCCCGACTTCCTCGACTCGCTGCTGGCCTTCCAGCCCGCCGCGAACCGCGCGGACGGCCTCCAGCACCTGGTCGTCTTCCCGATGTACACGCAGAACGGCAACCCGGACCGCAACCTCGAAGCGGTCGTGCTGCGCATGGTCTGGCCCGACTGGCTGGCGGAGCTGGAGCGCACCCGCTACGACAACCCGCTGTTCTGCGGCATCACCTTCGAGGACTTCACAGCCGGCTACGACACCAACTCGGCCGTCCTCTTCCCGGAGACCATCGCCGTGCGCGAGGCTCCCGAGCGCTTCTCCTGGGGCGGTATCTTCTGCGACCGCGAGGCCGCCCGCTTCCGCCGGGTCACCGACGCCGCCGTGGACCTGCTGGGCCTGGAGCTGCCCGAGGACGTCGCGGCGCTGGTCGACGACCAGAAGCGCTGCGAGGAGGCGTTCGTGCTGTGGGACATGGTCCACGACCGCACCCACAGCCACGGCGACCTGCCCTTCGACCCGTTCATGATCAAGCAGCGCCAGCCGTTCTGGATGTACGGCCTGGAGGAGCTGCGCTGCGATCTCACCGCCTTCAAGGAGGCCGTGAAGCTGGAGGCGGACGGCGTCCCGCAGGCCCGCGACGTGCAGTACGCGGTGCTCTTCGACCGCATGTTCCGCTTCCCGGTGACCGGCGAGCGCGTGCGCAACTACGACGGTCTCGGCGGCCAGCTCCTCTTCGCCTACCTGCACAAGCACGACGTCGTCCGCTGGACCGACAACAAGCTCTTCATCGACTGGCAGCGCGCCCCGCAGGTCACCAACCAGCTGTGCGCCGACATCGAGAAGCTCTACCGCGACGGCATCGACCGCCCGAAGATCGTCCACTGGTTCGCCGGCTACGAGCTGGTCTCCACCTACCTCGCCCCGCACCCGGGCTCGAAGTGGGCCAAGGGCCCCGACGCCCTGGATCTGACCCTGCCGCCGCGCAAACTCGTCGACGACGTGCTTCCGGACGAGTTTCCGCTGAGCATGTTCTACGAGGCCCTGTCCAAGAAGCTGAAGAAGGTGATCGCCTCGACCCGGGGCATCACCGCGGCCGCGGACGGCGCCGAGCGGGCCGCCGCGTGAGCGACGGCGGCGGCACGCGGGAAGATGTACGGCAGACACAGGCTCAGCAGGCTCGGGAGGCGAGGACCATGGGGAACGGGGCGCTCGACGGCGCGGTGATCGCGGTGGCCGGGGCGGGCGGACCCGCCGGACGGGCCGCGCTGCTGCGGCTCGCCGAGGCGGGTGCGACCGTCGTCGGCGCGGACAACGACCCGGAGCGGCTGGCCGAGGCGGTGGACGCGGCGCGCTACGCGCACGGCGGCGCCACCGTCACCGGCGAGAGCGTCGACCTGCTGGACCTGGACTCCACCCGGGCCTGGGCCGACCGCACCGAGAAGGAGTTCGGCCAGGTCGACGGCATGGTCCACCTCGTGGGCGGCTGGCGCGGCAGCAAGACCTTCACCAAGACCGAACTCGGCGACTGGGACCTCCTGGAAAAGCTGCTCATCCGCACCGTGCAGCACACCTCCCTCGCCTTCCACGAGGCGCTCCAGCGCAGCGACCGCGGTCGCTACGTCCTGATCAGCGCCGCCGGCGCGTCCAGCCCCACCGCGGGCAACGCCGCCTACTCGGCCGCCAAGGCCGCCGCCGAGGCGTGGACGCTGGCCATGGCGGACTACTTCCGCAAGGCGGGGGGCGAGCAGGGACCGACGTCGGCGGCTGCGATCCTGGTGGTCAAGGCGTTGGTGCACGACGCGATGCGCGCCGAGCGCCCCAACGCGAAGTTCGCGGGCTTCACGGACGTGCGTGACCTCGCCGAGGCCGTCGCCGGTGTCTGGGACAAGCCCGCCGCGGAAGTGAACGGAAACCGTCTGTGGCTGACCGAGAAGCCGTGAACCCCCCGAAGACCGACGCGCGTCGCCATCACGACCCCGAGGTCCGCGGTTTCGCCAGTGACAACTACGCCGGGGCCCACCCGGAGGTGCTCGCGGCCCTGGCCCTGGCCAACGGCGGGCACCAGGTCGCGTACGGCGAGGACGACTACACCGCCAACCTCCAGCGCGTGATCCGCGGCCACTTCGGCTCCGGCGCCGAGGCGTTCCCGGTCTTCAACGGCACCGGCGCCAACGTCGTCGCGCTCCAGGCGGTCACCGACCGCTGGGGCGCCGTGATCAGCGCCGAGAGCGCCCACATCAACGTCGACGAGGGCGGCGCCCCCGAGCGCATGGGCGGCCTCAAGCTGCTCACCGTCCCCACCCCCGACGGCAAGCTCACCCCCGAGCTGATCGACCGCCAGGCGTACGGCTGGGACGACGAGCACCGGGCGATGCCGCAGGTCGTCTCGATCACCCAGAGCACCGAGCTGGGCACCCTCTACACGCCCGACGAGATCCGCGCCGTCTGCGAGCACGCCCACGCGCACGGCATGAAGGTGCACCTGGACGGCTCCCGGATAGCCAACGCCGCCGCCTCGCTGGACGTCCCCATGCGCACGTTCACCAACGCGGTCGGCGTCGACCTGCTCTCGCTCGGCGGCACCAAGAACGGGGCGCTGTTCGGCGAGGCGGTCGTGGTGCTGAACCAGGACGCGGTGCGCCACATGAAGCACCTGCGCAAGCTGTCCATGCAGCTCGCCTCCAAGATGCGCTTCGTGTCCGTGCAGCTGGAGGCGCTCCTGGCCAAGGACCTGTGGCTGCGCAACGCCCGGCACTCCAACGAGATGGCCCAGCGACTGGCCGAGGGCGTGCGCGCCGTGCACGGCGTGGAGATCCTCTACCCGGTGCAGGCCAACGCGGTCTTCGCCCGGCTGCCGCACGAGGTGAGCGAGCGCCTGCAGAAGCGGTTCCGCTTCTACTTCTGGGACGAGGCCGCCGGCGACGTGCGCTGGATGTGCGCCTTCGACACCACCGAGGACGATGTCGACGCGTTCGTGGCCGCCCTGAAGGAGGAGATGGCGCGCTGACGGCAGCACCTCCCGGCGTTGCATAGGTATGCGGTCACTTGAAAAGTCATTGACTGACGGGTGATCGCTTTCCTATGCTCTGCGGGCATGGAGCTGATCCAGAAGACCCCCGACCTGTCCGCCTATCTGGCTGCCGACGAGGCCGTCGACCATGACCATCCGCGCGTGCGGGAGGTGGCCGGCGGACTCGCCAGACACGCGGAGGATTCGTATGCCTATGCGCGACTGGCCTTCGAGTTCGTGCGCGACACCATCCCGCACTCACAGGACTCCGGGGACCCGCGCGTCACCTGGCGGGCCTCCGACGTCCTGGAGCAGCGCACCGGCATCTGCTACGCCATGGCCCACGCCCTGGCCGCGCTGCTGCGGGCCGAGGACATCCCCACCGCGCTGTGCTACCAGCGGTTCGACGTGGTGCACGGGCTGGTCGCCGTACGCCTCGACGGTGCCTGGCACCGGCAGGATCCGCGCGGGAACAAGCCCGGCGTGGACGCGCGGTTCTCTCTGGGCAGGGAGCAACTGGCCTTCACGCCGGACCACGCGGCGGGCGAGGCGGACTACCCGGAGCTGTACGCGGCGCCGCATCCCGCCGTCCTGGACGTCCTCAAGGCGGCCACCGACCGCCCGCACCTGTGGGAGACCCTCCCCACCGCGCTCTGAAACGCCCGGCTCAGTGCGCCTGGGCGGTGCGCAGCTGCTCGGGCGTCGGGGCCGTGCCGCCGAGATGGGCCGGCATCCACCAGGTGTCGTCGGCTCCCTTGGGGCGCACGGGGTAGGCGCGCTGCGCGGCCTCCAGCAGCTCCTGCACCCGCTCGCGCAGCCGCCGGGTGATGGCACCCGCGTACTGCTCGCGCGGCGCCTCCATCGCCTCGCCGACCCGGATGGTGATGGGGGTGTGGCTGCGCTTGAAGTTGCGCGGGTGGCCCTTGGTCCACAGCCGCTGGGTACCCCACAGCGCCATGGGGACCAGCGGGACGCCCGCCTCCTGCGCGAGCCGCGCGGCACCCGACTTGAAGCTCTTCAGGGTGAACGACTCGGAGATCGTCGCCTCGGGGAAGACCCCGACGATCTCGCCGGACTTCAGCGAGTCCAGGGCGTGCGCGTAGGCCGCCTCGCCCTGCTTGCGGTCGACCGGGATGTGCTTCATCCCGCGCATCAGCGGACCGGAGATCCGGTGCCGGAAGACCGACTCCTTCGCCATGAAGCGCACCAGCCGCTTCTGCGGCAGCGCGGCCAGGCCGTCGAAGATGAAGTCCAGGTAGCTGATGTGGTTGCTCACCAGTACGGCGCCGCCCGTGCGCGGGATGTTCTCCGACCCACGGCAGTCGATCTTGAGGTCCCACACCTTGAACATGGTGCGGGCGAGACCGATGACCGGACGGTAGACGAGTTCTGCCATGGGCGGGTCGGACCCTTCCTTGTCAGCCTGGGAAGGGAAACTCCCAGTCGAAAGTTACGCAGCCGTAGGTTTGCGGCTTGTCGCAGATCGTGCCCCAAGAACGGCCGGTGTACCAGCCTTGGTGCCCGTGCGCGGCGAGATCCTCATCACTTGCCGGGCCCTCGCGTGGCCGAAATGCGCCGGTGGGCGGGAATCTCCGCGGCTCCGCGGACGCTGCACCTTCGGAGTACCGAACCGGTGGCGTGCGGAGTACACGCCGCCATGAGTGCCGCGGTGGCGGCGGAACGGGGGCGCGCTGGTGCGCGGGCAGGACGACGGCAACGGGCCGGGGGCCACCGCCGTACGGGTCGACGCGGCCGATCTCGGTGCGGAGCTGGGCTCCCGCGCGACGCTCGTACAGTTCTCCAGTGCCTTCTGCGCGCCCTGCCGGGCCACCCGGCGGGTACTGGGCGAGGTGGCCGGCCTGGTCCCCGGTGTCGCCCACGTCGAGATCGACGCCGAGGGGCACCTCGAACTGGTCCGCGCCCTCGACGTGCTCAAGACCCCCACCGTGCTGGTCCTGGATGCCGACGGCCGCGTCGTGCGGCGTGCCACCGGTCAGCCGCGCAGGGCGGACGTGATCGCCGCGCTGGGAGAGGCGGTGTGACAAGCGCCACGCCAGTGGTGAGGTCTTCTCCACAGCCCCCACATCCCGGGACGTAATTGACTGTGTGTGCCACCCGTCGTCAGCCTGCCCCCATGCCCCGCTCGCCGTTTCCGGGACCGAGGCGCAACGCAGAAGGACCACCCCGCATGACGGTCACACCCGACCTGGCCGCACCCCGGCCCGCCACCGACGACCTGCTGCGGTCCGTCTTCCGGCGGCACGCGGCGGGCGTCGCCGTGATCACCGCGCGGGGCCCCGGCGGCCCGGTCGGTTTCACGGCCACGTCCCTCACCTCCGTCTCCGCCCGCCCGCCGCTGCTCTCCTTCGGCATCGGCACCGGCTCGTCGAGCTGGCCCGCGGTGTCCGAGGCGGAGTACGTGGGCGTCCACGTGCTCGGCGAGCACCAGGAGGAGCTGGCGGCCACCTTCGCCCGCAGCGGCGCCGACCGCTTCGCCGCGCCCACCGCCTGGCGGGAGGGGCCCGAGGGTGTGCCGGTGCTGGACGGCGTGCTCGCCTGGCTCGTGTGCCGGGTGGTCGGCCGGGTGCCCGCGGGGGACCATCGGATCGTGCTGGCGGAAGTCCTCCTCGGCGACCCCGCCGGAGCCGGCGAGCCGCTGCTGTACCACCAGGGGCGTTACCGGGGTCTGCGCGACTGACCGGTCAGCGGGACGGCTGCTGCGAAGGCGTCGGGTTCCGGTTACGCTGCGTTGCGAAGGTCACAGTTCAAAGCGCTTGCTTAGCGGGCAGGAACTGGGTGTACTGACGAGTAATATTCCGGGCGGAGCGCAGGCCGCCCCGACCGGGATCGGCCGCTTGGGGCGCCTATGCTGCCTGCAAGAGGCAGCACTGAAATGTCGACGCAGTAGGAGAGCCGGCGTGAGCTTGAGGATCGTTGTCACTGTGAAGTACGTGCCCGACGCCACCGGCGACCGGCACTTCGCCGATGACCTGACCGTCGACCGGGACGACGTGGACGGTCTGCTCTCCGAGCTGGACGAGTACGCGGTCGAGCAGGCGCTGCAGATCTCGGAGAATTCGGACGACGACGTCGAGGTCACCGTCCTGACGGTGGGCCCCGAGGACGCCAAGGACGCCCTGCGCAAGGCGCTGTCCATGGGCGCGGACAAGGCGATCCACGTCGAGGACGACGACCTGCACGGCACCGACGCCATCGGCACCTCCCTGGTCCTGGCCAAGGCCGTCGAGAAGGCCGGCTACGACCTGGTCGTCTCCGGCATGGCCTCCACCGACGGCACCATGGGCGTCGTCCCCGCGCTGCTCGCGGAGCGCCTGGGCGTGCCGCAGGTGACGCTGCTGTCCGAGGTCTCGGTCGAGGGCGGCACGGTCAAGGGCCGCCGGGACGGCGACTCCGCCACGGAGCAGCTGGAGGCGTCCCTGCCGGCGGTCGTGTCGGTCACCGACCAGTCGGGCGAGGCGCGTTACCCCTCCTTCAAGGGCATCATGGCGGCCAAGAAGAAGCCGGTTCAGTCCTGGGACCTCTCCGACCTCGACATCGACGAGGACGAGGTCGGTCTGGAGAACGCCTACACGGTCGTGGAGTCGGCCGCCGAGCGTCCGGCGCGCACCGCGGGCACGATCGTCAAGGACGAGGGCGAGGGCGGCAAGCAGCTCGCCGAGTTCCTCGCGGGCCAGAAGTTCATCTGAGGGCCCGCCGCCCCCACCGCCCCTCATCTTTCGCAAGCAGGAGAGAAGAAGTCCCATGGCTGAAGTTCTCGTCTACGTCGATCACGTGGACGGTGCCGTCCGCAAGCCGACCCTGGAGCTGCTGACCCTGGCCCGCCGCGTCGGCGAGCCGGTGGCCGTCGCGCTGGGCAACGGCGCCGGTGACACCGCCGCCGTCCTCGCCGAGCACGGCGCGGTGAAGGTCCTCACCCACGAGGCCGCCGAGTACGCCGACTACCTGGTCGTGCCGAAGGTCGACGCCCTCCAGGCCGCCGTCGCCGCCGTCTCCCCGGCCGCCGTGCTGGTCCCGTCCTCCGCCGAGGGCAAGGAGATCGCCGCCCGCCTGGCGCTGCGCCTGGGCTCGGGCATCATCACCGACGCCGTCGACCTGGAGGCCGGCGACGAGGGCCCGGTGGCCACCCAGTCGGTGTTCGCCGCCGCCTTCACCACCAAGTCCCGCGTCTCCAAGGGCACCCCGGTCATCACGGTCAAGCCGAACTCGGCCGCCGTCGAGGCCGCTCCGGCCGCCGGCGCGGTCGAGGCCCTGTCGGTCACCTTCTCCGCCGCCGCCACCGGTACCAAGGTCACCTCGCGCACGCCGCGCGAGTCGACCGGCCGCCCGGAGCTGACCGAGGCCGCGATCGTCGTCTCCGGCGGCCGCGGCGTCAACGGCGCGGAGAACTTCGCGATCATCGAGGCGCTCGCCGACTCGCTCGGCGCGGCCGTCGGTGCCTCGCGCGCCGCGGTGGACGCGGGCTGGTACCCGCACACCAACCAGGTCGGCCAGACCGGCAAGTCCGTCTCCCCGCAGCTGTACATCGCCTCCGGCATCTCCGGCGCGATCCAGCACCGCGCGGGCATGCAGACCTCGAAGACGATCGTGGCGATCAACAAGGACGCCGAGGCCCCGATCTTCGACCTGGTCGACTACGGCGTCGTCGGCGACCTCTTCGACGTCGTCCCGCAGCTCACCGAGGAAGTCAGGACCCGCAAGGGCTGAACCTCCCCGCCGCACCGCACACCGAGGCCCCCGCGACGTCCACGGACGTCGCGGGGGCCTAGGCGTGCGCGCAGGATGGTGTTGACCCGCGAGGGACCGGCAGATAACTTCACTCTACGGATAACTGATTCCGGTCAGCGGAAAAATGAACAGCAGGAATGAACACCAGGAGGGTGTCGAATGGGTCAGCAGGAGAAGGTGGCAACGAGCCTCGCGGGCGCCGTCGGCGAGGAGATCAGTGCCTCCCTCGCACCGGTCGACGCGGAGCTGGAGCGCCGCTACCCCGGAGACCCGGGCACCCGCCAGCCCGTCCACACCGTCTACGTCCCCGGCGACGTCTTCGCCGCCGACGCGATCCGCTCCTGGGGCGACAAGGCGCTGGCCGCGCTCGACGAACACGCCCCGGACGCCGCGTCCTTCGCCGCCGTCCTCGGCCTCGCCGACGACCTCGCCGAGCCCGTGTACACCCGCGTACGCGCCAAACTGGAGCGCGAGCCGATCGAAGACCTGCGCGTCGACTTCGAGGACGGCTACGGCAACCGTACGGACGCCGAGGAGGACGAGGCGGCCGCCCGCGCCGCCCGCCTGATCGCCGAGGCGTACGAGCAGGGCACGGCCGCCCCGTACATGGGCATCCGCATGAAGTGCATGGAGGCTCCCGTGCGCGCCCGGGGCATCCGCACCCTCGATGTCTTCCTCAGCGGCCTGATGGAGGCCGGCGGCCTGCCCGACGGACTGGTCCTCACCCTCCCCAAGGTGACCTACCCCGAGCAGGTCACCGCCATGGTGCGGCTCCTGGAGGCCTTCGAGAAGGCGCGCGGCCTCACGCCCGGCCGGATCGGCTTCGAGATCCAGATCGAGACCAGCCAGTCCATCCTCGCGGCCGACGGCACCGCCACCGTCGCCCGGATGATCCAGGCCGCCGAGGGGCGCGCCACCGGCCTGCACTACGGCACCTTCGACTACAGCGCCTGCCTCGGCGTCTCCGCCGCCCACCAGGCCAGCGACCACCCGGCCGCCGACCACGCCAAGGCGGTCATGCAGGTCGCCGCCGCCGGCACCGGCGTTCGGGTCTCGGACGGCTCCACCAACGTCCTGCCGGTCGGCCCCACGGCGCAGGTCCACGACGCCTGGCGGCTGCACTACGGCCTCACCCGCCGCGCCCTGGCCCGCGCCTACTACCAGGGCTGGGACATGCACCCCGGCCACATCCCCACCCGGTACGCGGCCGTCTTCGCCTTCTACCGCGAGGGCTTCGAGCAGGCCGCCGCCCGCCTCGCCCGCTACGCCAACCGCACCGGCGGCGACGTCATGGACGAGCCCGCCACCGCCAAGGCGCTCAGCGGCTACCTGCTGCGCGGCCTGGACTGCGGCGCCCTCGACATCGGCGAGGTCGCCCGGCTGACCGGCCTCACCCGAGCCGACCTGGAGGGCTTCTCCGGCCCGCGGCGCGGCGACCTCACGGCATCGGCGCAGTAGGGTCCGCCGACGGCGTCCGGCCCCCGGCGAAGGGATCCTCCGGCCCGGAGCCCACGTACCGCTCCAGGCCGGACGCCGTCACCCGCTCCTCCTCGGCGAACAGCCGCGTCCCGCGGTCGCACAGCCGCCGGTCCGCCCGCGCCCGCGCGCTGAACTCCTCGGGCGTCGTCCCGAACAGCTCCCGCAGCCGGGCCGACCCGTGCAGCAACTCGGTGATCAGGGGCCGTTGCGCCCCCGGATGCCGCCGCGGCGCGCCGGTGCCGTCGTGCAGGACGCCGTGGCGGTTGACGTACGCGTACGCGCCGGCCAGCACCGAGCCGTCCCCCGGCTCGACGCGTACGTCGGGCGCGGGCAGCCAGACCCGGTCGAAGTTGCCGCCCGCCATCGGGACGCCCTCGCTCGCGTCGATCACCGCGAGCTGCTCGGCGTCGAGCCACAGGACGAACAGCTCCCGTACGGTGCCGGGGGCGCCCACCGGCGACGCGGACACGTAGCCCATGCGGCTCACGTGCGCGGAGACGCCGATGTCCAGTCCGGTGACCCGGGACCTCACCATCGGGATCGGCGAGTCGATCCCGAACTCGGCCATCTTGTGCCGCAGCTGGCCGGGGCTCGCGTTGGAGCCGATCGCCAGCACCGGGACCCGGCCGTCGCCCTCCTCGTACACCGCCCGGTCCAGCGGCAGCAGCCGGTCCCCGTCCAGCAGCCCGGACTCCCGCGGCCACGCACCCGGGTACAGCAGCGGCTCCTCGCGCGGCACCCCGGCCAGCCCGAGCGCATCCAGCGTGCGGTCCTGGCCGGGCGGCCGCGCGGGTCCACGGCCCTCGCTCACTGGTGGCGACACGGTGTGCTTCCTCCCGGGGGTGACAGGGGTGGGCGGGGCGCTGTGACCGGACACGCGCGTGGTGGCGGCCGGCGGGCGTGCGGCACCCTGCGGGCCCGACCGCGGCGCGTCGGCCGGACGTCGGAGCCGAGGGCCGTGCGGGACGTGGGTGCGGGACGCCCGTGCGGGGCCGCGCGCCTCCGCCGACCGGATCGGACGCCGGACGGACCCGGTGCCGTATGGTCCCGGTGCCGTATGGCCGCCGGTCCGCGCGTCCCGATCAGTCCGACGGCGGCAGCTCGCCCGAGCCCCGGGTGACCAGCCTGGTCGGCAGTTCGATGCGGTCGGGGGCGAGGAGGGAGCCGTCCAGCTGGCGGAAGAGCCGCTCGGCGGCGGTGCGGCCGAGGGCGGCCGCGTCCTGCGCGACCACGGTGACGCCCGGCCGGAGCAGGTCGGCCAGCTCGATGTCGTCGAAACCGACCAGGGCGACGCCCCGGGTGTGCTCGGCCAGCACCCGGATCACGGTGACCGTCACCCGGTTGTTGCCGGTGAAGATCGCGGTGACCGGCTGCGGGTCGGCGAGCATCTCCTCGGCCGCCCGGCGCACCCGCACGGGATCGGTGACACCCAGGGACATCCAGGAGTCCTTGACCGGTATGCCCGCGTCCTCCATCGCCGCCCGGTAGCCGCGCAGCCGCTCGGCGGCGGTGTGGATGCGGGGCATGTCGCCGATGAAGCCGATCCTGCGGTGCCCGTGCGCGATCAGGTGGGCCACCCCGTCGCGGGCACCGCCGAAGTTGTCGGAGACCACCACGTCCGCGTCGATCCGACCCGCCGGACGGTCCACGAACACCGTGGCGACGCCCGCCTTCAGCTCGGGCTCCAGATACCGGTGGTCGTCCCCGGCGGGGATCACCACGAGACCGTCCACGCGCCGCGCGCACAGGGCGAGCACCAGCTCCTGCTCGCGGTCCGGGTCCTCCGCGCTGGACCCGTTGATCAACAGGGCGCCGTGGGCGCGGGCCACCTCCTCCACGGCGCGGCTGAGCGGCCCGTAGAACGGGTCCGCCAGATCCTCCAGGACCAGGCCGATGCTCGCGGTGCGGCCCTTGCGCAGCACCCGCGCGCTGTCGTTGCGACGGAAGCCCAGCGCGTCGATGGCCTCTTGGACGCGCCGCTCGGTCTCCGGGGTGACGCCGGGCTCCCCGTTGACCACCCGGGAGACGGTCTTGAGGCCGACCCCGGCCCGGGCGGCGACGTCCTTCATGGTCGGGCGATTGCCGTAACGGTTCCCGGGGAGGCGGTCTGCGCGGCGGGTCGTGTCGGGCACGATGCGGTGTCCTGTCCTGTCGTCCACGGGAATGCGTCGGCTCCTGTAGTCCAGGGGGATGTGTCGGTCATGGGCTTGTATGAGGATGTGGCGTCGAGCATAGAGCCTGGACAACGTTGTCAGATGCGGGAGACACTGTCCATCGCACTCTCCGGTCCTCGTCCCCACCGTGGGACCGGTCGCTGCGCGCTCTTGTGTACGGCATTTTTCGCTTTCGGTCCGACGGGGAGATCCGACTCTGATGCACACCGACCTCGTGGCAGCGCTGGACATCGGCGGCACCAAGATCGCCGGCGCGCTGGTGGACGGCCACGGCCGCATCCAGGCGCGCGCACAGCGTGCGACACCGGCCCGGGAGGGCGGTGACACCGTGATGCGGGCCGTCGAGGACGTGCTCGCCGAGCTGACCGCGTCGCCCCTGTGGGAGCGGGCATCGGCGGTCGGCATCGGCAGTGCCGGTCCGGTGGACGCCTCGGCCGGCACGGTCAGCCCGGTGAACGTGCCCGGCTGGCGCGACTACCCGCTGGTCCGGCGGGTCCGGGCCGCCGCCGGCGGCCTGCCGGTGGAGCTGATCGGCGACGGGGTGGCCATCACGGCGGCCGAACACTGGCAGGGCGCCGCCCGCGGGCACGACAACGCGCTGTGCATGGTGGTGTCGACGGGCGTCGGCGGCGGTCTGGTCCTGAACGGCCGGCTGCACCCCGGACCGACCGGCAACGCCGGCCACATCGGCCACATCAGTGTCGACCTGGACGGCGACCCCTGCCCGTGCGGTGCGCGCGGCTGCGTGGAGCGCATAGCGAGCGGCCCCAACATCGCCCGCCGCGCGCTGGAGGCCGGCTGGCTGCCCGGACCGGACGGCGACACCTCCGCCGCCGCGGTCGCCGCCTCGGCGCGCCTCGGCGACCCCGTCGCCGTCGCCTCCTTCGAACGGGCCGCGCAGGCGCTGGCCGCCGGTATCGCCGCCACCGCGACCCTCGTCGAGATCGACATCGCCGTGGTGGGCGGGGGCGTGGGCAAGGCGGGGGACGTTCTCTTCGCCCCGCTGCGCAAGGCCCTCACCGACTACGCGACGCTGTCCTTCGTCCAGCGCCTCGCGGTCGTCCCCGCCCAGATGGGCACGGACGCCGGGCTGGTCGGCGCGGCCGCCGCGGCCCTGTCGAGGACGGCGGCCGTGACCGCCGCGCACGTCTGAGCCCCGCCCCGCGGCGGCCGGGGCGGACTCCGTGGCACGGGCGACTTGCGCGGTCCTGCCCGTGACCCCGGGGCGGCGGCGTAGTTGAACGGGGCATGAAGAAGCGCAGCATCCTCGCCCTCGCGACCCTCGCCACCGGCTTCGTCGTCGCGGCCGTCAGCCCGTCCCACGCCGCCCCGAGCGACCTCCCGCTCAATCTCGGGGTGGACGACACCGTCAGTACCCTGGAGGACACCGTCGCCAACGAGAGCCTGACCCTCGACGACGACGCCCTGGGACAGCTGGGCTGACACCCCGGACCGGGCCGACGCGCCCGCTCGGATCCACACGGCGCCGTTGCCCCCGAGGGGGCGTCGGCGCCGCTGTCATATGCCCTTTCCCACGTCACCGGCCGGGCTGGTTTCCGTGGCGGGGTGAAGCGGGCAAGCCACAGTGGGCCAACAGAAGAGGGGGACCTGTGACCGTCGTCTGGATCAACGGCGCGTTCGGTGCGGGGAAGACCACCACCGCACGGGAACTGATCGAACTGATCCCGAACAGCACGCTCTTCGACCCCGAGGTCGTCGGCGGGGCACTCGCGCACCTGCTGCCGCCCAAACGCCTGGCCGAGGTGGGCGACTTCCAGGACCTGCCGATCTGGCGCCGACTGGTGATCGACACGGCGGCGGCGCTGCTCGCCGACCTCGGCGGGACGCTCGTGGTCCCGATGACCCTGCTGCGCCAGGAGTACCGGGACGAGATCTTCGGCGGTCTCGCCGCCCGCCGTATCGAGGTCCGGCACGTCCTGCTGGCCCCGGCCGAAACGATCCTGCGGGAGCGAATAGCGAGCCGCGAGGTGCCGCGGGACCTCCCGGACGGCGAGCTGCGGATACGGCAGTGGTCCTACGACCACATCGAGCCCTACCGCGCCGCACTCGCCTCCTGGCTCACCGCCGACGCCCACCCCGTCGACACCGGCGCCCTCACCCCGTACGAGGCCGCCGTCCGGGTCGCCGAGGCAGTCGGCTCGGGTGCCGTGCCGGCCTGCGAGATCGTCCAGACACCCGAGCCCACCGGCGAGACCGTCGCCGCCGGCGTCCTGCTCTTCGACGAGCGGGACCGGGTCCTGCTGGTGGACCCCACCTACAAACCCGGCTGGGAGTTTCCCGGCGGCGTCGTCGAACCCGGCGAGGCGCCCGCCCGCGCCGGCATGCGCGAGGTCACCGAGGAGACCGGCCTCAGCCTCCCGGACGTACCGGCCCTGCTGGTCGTCGACTGGGAACCACCGGCCCCTCCCGCCTACGGAGGGCTGCGGCTGCTCTTCGACGGCGGCCGGCTCGACGCCGCGGACGCCGGCCGGGTGCTCCTGCCCGGCCCCGAGCTGCGCGACTGGCGCTTCGCCACCGAGGACGAGGCCGCCGACCTGCTGCCCCCGGTCCGCTACGAGCGGCTGCGCTGGGCGCTGCGGGCCCGGGAGCGTGGTGCCGCCCACTATCTGGAGGCGGGCACGCCGGTCGGCTGACGCCGGCTCACGGCCTCGCACGTCCGCGCCCGCCGAGGGCTACGGCACGGTCCCGGCCGACGTCGGGCACACCGAGTGGCACACCCCCGTCGACCAGCGACCGCGACCCGGCTCAGCTCGCCGCGTAGTTGCGCAGGAAGTGCGCCTCCGCCACCGACAGCCGTTCCAGCTCCTCCGGGGACACGCTCTCGTTCACGGCGTGGATCTGCGCCTCCGGCTCGCTCAGGCCGATCAGCAGGATCTCCGCCTCCGGGTAGAGGGACGCCAGGGTGTTGCACAGCGGGATGGAGCCGCCCTGACCGGCGTACTGCATCTCCTCGCCGGGGTACGCCACCGCCATCGCGTCCGCCATGGCCTGGTACGCCGGACTCGTGGTGTCGGCGCGGAACGCCTGGCCCTGGCCGATCTGCTCGACGGCGACCCGGGCGCCCCACGGCGTACGGGTCTCCAGGTGGGCCTGGAGGAGCTTGGTGGCCTCGGCCGCGTCCACGCCCGGCGGCACCCGCAGGCTCACCAGCGCCCGCGCGCCCGCCTGCACCGACGGGGTGGCGCCGACGACCGGCGGGCAGTCGATGCCGAGCACCGTGACGGCCGGCCGCGCCCAGATCCGGTCGGCGACCGAACCGGAGCCGATCAGCTCCACGCCGTCCAGCACCCGCGCGTCCCGGCGGAACTGCTCCTCGTCGTAGGCGAGGCCCTCCCAGGTGCGGTCCGCCGCCAGACCGTCGACCGTCGTCGAGCCGTCCTCCGCGCGCAGCGAGTCCAGCACCCGGATCAGGGCGGCCAGCGCGTCGGGCGCCGCGCCGCCGAACTGGCCCGAGTGCAGGTTGCCTTCGAGCGTGTCGACCTTGACGCGCAGCAGCGTCATGCCGCGCAGCGTGGAGGTGACCGTCGGCAGACCGACCCGGAAGTTGCCCGCGTCCCCGATGACGATGGTGTCAGCGGCCAGCAGCTCCGGGTGCGCCTCGGCGTACCGCTCCAGGCCGCCCGTGCCCTGCTCCTCGGAACCCTCGGCGATCACCTTGACGTGCACCGGGACGCCGCCGTTCGCCTTCAGCGCGCGCAGCGCCAGCAGGTGCATCAGCACGCCGCCCTTGCAGTCCGCGGCGCCCCGCCCGTACCAGCGGCCGTCGCGCTCGGTCAGCTCGAACGGCGGGGTGGCCCAGCCGGCCTCGTCCAGCGGAGGCTGCACGTCGTAGTGGGCGTAGAGCAGCACCGTCTTGGCGCCCTCGGGGCCCGGCAGGTACCCGTACACCGACTGGGTGCCGTCCGGCGTGTCGAGCAGGTCCACGTCCTGGAAACCCTCGGCGCGCAGGGCCGCCGCTATCCAGTTGGCGGCGCCCACACTCTCGCTGCGCGGGAACTGGTCGAAGTCGGCCACCGACTTGAAGGCCACCAGCGCGGCCAGTTCCTCCTTCGCGCGGGGCATCAGCGAAGCGACGGTCTCCGCGACCGGATTCGACGACATGGGCACGCTCCTTGTGGGTGCGACGTTGTACCAAGGAGTACTTGGAATGACTTGGAATGACGGGCCGATCCTCCCACAGTGGCCTGCGGCGATGCCCGCCGTAGGATGCGGGGGTCAGGTGCGGCATGCGGTTTGATCGGAGCAGTAGACCATCGTGAGCAGCGAGAACTCTTCGGCGGACGACGCGCGTCAGGTCTGGGACGTGGTCGTGGTGGGCGCGGGACCGGCGGGGGCCTCGGCCGCCTACGCGGCGGCGGTCGCGGGGCGGCGTGTCCTGTTGCTGGAGAAGGCCGAGCTGCCCCGCTACAAAACATGCGGCGGCGGCATCATCGGGCCCTCGCGCGACACCCTCCCGCCCGGCTTCGAGCTGCCCTTCCAGGACCGGGTGCACGCGGTGACCTTCTCGAACAACGGGCGCTTCACCCGGACCCGGCGCTCCCGGCAGATGCTGTTTGGGCTGATCAACCGGCCCGACTTCGACCTGCAGCTCGTCGAGCACGCCCAGAAGGCGGGCGCCGAGCTGCGCACCGGCGCGACCGTGACCCGAGTGGAGCAGCACGGTTCGGCGGTGCCGGACCGGCGCACGGTCGCCGTCGTCCTCCAGGGCGGTGAGACGGTGCTGGCCCGGGCCGTGGTCGGCGCGGACGGCAGCGCCAGCCGGATAGGCGCGCACGTCGGGGTGAAGCTCGACCAGGTCGACCTCGGCCTGGAGGCGGAGATCCCGGTGCCCGAGACGGTCGCCGAGGACTGGAAGGGCCGGGTGCTCATCGACTGGGGCCCGATCCCCGGCAGTTACGGCTGGGTCTTCCCCAAGGGGGACACGCTCACGGTCGGGGTCATCTCGGCGCGCGGCGAGGGCGCGGCGACCAAGCGGTACCTGGAGGACTTCGTCGCCCGGCTCGGGCTCGCCGGATTCGAACCGAGCATCTCCTCCGGCCACCTGACGCGCTGCCGCGCGGACGACTCGCCGCTCTCGCGCGGCCGGGTCCTGGTGTGCGGGGACGCGGCCGGGCTCCTGGAGCCGTGGACCCGAGAGGGCATCTCCTTCGCGCTGCGCTCGGGACGGCTCGCGGGGGAGTGGGCGGTGCGCATCTCCGAGGCCCACGACGCGGTGGACGCGCGCAAGCAGGCCCTGAACTACGCGTTCGCGATCAAGGCCGGGCTGGGCGTGGAGATGAGCGTCGGCAAGCGGATGCTGACGGTGTTCGAGCGCAGGCCCGGCCTCTTCCACGCGGCCCTGACCGGTTTCCGTCCGGCCTGGAAGGCGTTCAGGGACATCACGCAGGGCTCGACCTCGCTGGGCGAGCTGGTTCGCAGTCATCCGCTGGCCCAGCGGGCGCTGGGGGCGATGGACCGCCGGTCCGAGGCGGCCGAGGCGTCCGCCCGGTCCGCGTCGCCCGCGGGCGAAGAGACCGGCGCCTGACCGCGGGTGCCCGGCCGTCGGCGCCCGCCCGGTCAGGACCTGACCGCGCGGCACACCCGGGCAAGGGTCTCGCCGAGCCGGTACTGCCCACCGAGCCACCGCGCGGGGCCCGTCGGACGGATCCCCGGCCCCCCGACCCGCCGCCCGGGACCGTGACGGCGAGGGTGGCCTGCGGGGCCGAGCCGTTTGTCACCCGGCGGACCGCCTCGCTCGTCCGGGCGCACCGGGCCGTGCAGGGGTGTACTTCGCCGGGAGTACGTGTGATCACCACGCGCGGGTGACGCCGCCCGCCGGGCCCGGCGTCTAGCGTGGCGGTCATGGACGGACAGCGCGAGCGCGCGGGCCGGGCGCCGCAGTGGTGGCGGCACGGGCCCCCGTGGTGGAACCGGCGGGGCGACGAGGAACAGCGCCCCGCCTGGCCCTGGCGCTCCACCGTGCTCGTCACGGTGTTCGTGCTGGTCGGCTCCAATTTCGCCGCCCACGCCCAGGAGGCGGAGCGGGTCGGACTGGACCCCTTCGCGCGCGTGCTGCTCTTCGTGACGGGAGCCGCCCTGCTGTGGCGGCAGCGGTACCCGGTGCCGGTCGTGTTCGGCACGGCGGTCACCACCCTGGTCTACCTCGGCGCCGGATACCCCTACGGCCCGGTGTTCGTGGCCGTCGCGGTGGCCTGCTTCAGCGCCGTCGTCGCCGGGCACCGCAGGGCCGCGTGGGCGGCGATGGGAACCCTGTGGGCCGGGCACGCCCTGGTGGCGCACTGGCTCTACCGGTGGCTGCCGCCGTCCGGGGACTCGGCCGCCTCCTGGGGACAGGAACTCGTGATCGCCACCTGGGTGGTGGCCATCGCGGCCCTGTCGGAGCTGGCCCGGGCGCGCCGCGAGCAGTGGGCGCGGGAGCGGGCCGAGCGGGCCCAGGCGGCGCGGCGCCGAGCGGACGAGGAACGGCTGCGGATCGCCCGCGAGCTGCACGACGTACTCGCGCACAGCATCTCCGTCATCAACGTGCAGGCAGGCGTCGGACTCGCCCTCCTGGACACCGACCCGGAACAGGCCCGCACCGCGCTCACCACCATCAAGGACCAGAGCAAGGAGGCGCTCGGCGAGGTGCGGCAGGTACTCGACACCCTGCGCACCCCCGGGGACGCGCCGCGCGCTCCGGCTCCCGGCCTCGACCGGCTCCCGGAGCTGGTCGAACAGGCGGCGAGCGCGGGCCTCACCGTCGAGGTGGAGGGGAAGGCGCCGCGCCTGTCGCCCGGCACCGACCTCGCGGCGTTCCGCATCGTGCAGGAGGCGCTCACCAACGTCGTACGGCACTCGGGCTCGCGGCACGCGCGCGTCCGTCTCGACCGGGACGGGGGCACGCTTCTGCTGCGCGTCGACGACGACGGTCCCGCGACGGGGGCCGAGGCGGGCGGCAGCGGCAACGGGCTGGCCGGGATGCGGGAGCGCGCGGCGGCGCTGGGTGGCACCATCGAGGCGGGCCCGCGTCCCGACGGCGGCTTCCGGGTCCTGGCGGCCCTGCCGATCGACGTGAAGCACCCGAACCGCACGAAGGAGGACGGCCGGTGATCCGCGTACTGCTCGCCGACGACCAGTCACTGGTACGGGCCGGATTCCGGGCGCTGCTGGACTCGCAGCCGGACATCGAGGTGGTCGCGGAGGCCGCCGACGGCGAGGAGGCGGTGCGCTCGATCCGCGAACTGCGCCCCGACGTCGTCCTCATGGACATCCGCATGCCCCTGCTCGACGGCCTCGCCGCGACCCGCCGGATCACCGGCGACCCGGGGCTGCCCGACGTGAAGGTGGTCATGCTCACCACCTTCGAACTCGACGAGTACGTCTTCGAGGCGATCCGCTCCGGTGCCTCCGGCTTCCTGGTCAAGGACACCGAACCCGAGGAACTCCTGCGCGCCGTGCGGGCGGTGGTGGACGGCGACGCGCTGCTGTCGCCGGGGGTGACGCGGCGGCTGATCGCCGAGTTCGCGGCCCGTTCCAAGGAGCCCGCGGCGGCCGGCGAGATGGCCCGGCTGACCGAACGGGAGCGCGAGGTGATGGCCCTGGTCGGCATCGGACTGTCCAACGAGGAGATCGCCCGCCGACTGGTCGTCAGCCCGCTGACCGCCAAGACCCACGTCAGCCGCACCATGGTGAAACTCGGTGCCCGCGACCGGGCCCAACTGGTCGTCCTCGCCTACGAGTCGGGCCTGGTGCGCCCCGGCTGGCTCGGCTGACCGCCGCGCGCGAACCGGACCAGCACGCTCACCACCCGGACGGCGAACACCACCACGGCGAGCACCACGCCCGCCCCGACGAGCGCGGAGCGCACCCCGCCGGTCAGGCCGAAGAGATACGCGGGCCCCGCCACGGCACCGAACAGCACAGCCGCCGCGAACGCCGCGCTGCACAGCGCGTAGCCGATCTCGACCGTGATGGCGTCCCGCTCGCCCTGCGTGCGCCGTCCCCCGTGGGCATCCATGGCGGCAAGTCTCCCAGAGCGGCGGCGTTTTGACAGCGTGGTGTCCGGCGCGCGGAGCTCTGCTACGGTGCGCGGATGGCGGCGAAGAAGGCCGAACAGGCGCTCGTGACCCGGTGGCGCTCGATCCTGGTCCTCCATGCCCGCGTCCAGTGCGAACTCGACCGTGCCCTGCACGGACACGGCCTGTGCGGAAGCGACTTCGAGGTTCTCGACGTCCTGGCCGGCACCCGGGACGAGGACGGCTCCGGCTCCCGCGGATACCGCGTCCAGCAGATCTCCGAGCGGGTCCACCTCAGCCAGAGCGCGCTGTCGCGGCTGGTCGCCCGGCTGGAGAAGGACGGTCTCGTCGAGCGCTCCCTGTGCCCCGAGGACCGGCGGGGCGTGCGGGTGGCGCTCACGCCGAGGGGACGCGCCCGGCACGGTGCGGCGCTCCCGGTGCAGCGGGCGGTGCTGCACCGGATGCTGGCCGGCTGACCGACGCCGCCGGGACACCCCCTCAGCTCCAGGTGACGCCCGACCGCTCGCGCCACAGCGCGGCGAGCGAGCCGTCGCCGGTCACCTCCGGGAACGGCCGGCGGTTCCACAGTGCCGGGTAGAGGAGTGCGGCGGGGCCGGACAGTTCGCAGTCGGCGGACCCGGCGGCCTCCCGCACGGTCACCGGCGGCTGCGCGGACAGCCGTACGGTCCACACGGCGTCCGGCGCGTCCGTCGCCCGCACCCGCAGCGTGCGGGGCTCCTCGGTGCGCACGGCGCTCTTCGGGCGGGCGTGGAAGGCGCACAGCAACTCGTCGATGCCGTCCACCGCGAAGTCCACGCCGATGCCGGTGGCCTCACCGCCGCGCGCCGACTCGGCGTCGAGCCGGTGCACCGTCGTCTCGTGCGCCTGCCGCCTGGCCCAGAAGGCCAGCGGTGACGGCGCGGGCAGGAACTGCCAGCACCGCACGCCGGGCGCGGCCCCGGTGAGGGTGTCGACGAGCCGTGCGTGCCCGTCCCGGAACCAGCTCACCAGCCGGGCGCCGTCGAGCGCGGGCGGGTCGTCGGCACGCCGGGGACCGGTGTGCCCTTCGGCGACGAACGCCGTCGCCCACCGGTGCACCATCCCCGTGTGCCGCAGCAGGTCCCGCACGCGCCAGCCGGGGCAGGTCGGCACCTCGGCGTCGCTGCCCGCCGCCTCGGCGGCGGCGGCCAGCAACGCGCCTTCTCGGTCCAGGGTCTCGACGTACGCCGCGGTCTTCATGGCAGGGAGTGTGCCGCATGGAGCGCACTCGACGGCAGGCCTTCCCGGCACGTTCCCGTTCCCGGGCTGCGCCCAGGCTCAGCCGGGCTCAGCCGGGCACCGCCGCGCGCCGCGTCGCGACCGCGACCAGCACCGCCACCGCCGCGAGCACCGCCACGCTGGTGAGGGCGGCCGGCAGGGAGAACCAGTCGGCCATGAAACCGATCGCGGGCGGACCGAGCAGCATGCCGCCGTAGCCCAGGGTGGACGCGGTCGCGACCCCGCTCGGGCCGCCGAGCGCGCCCGCCCGCTCGATGGCGACCGGGAAGATGTTGGCGAGCCCGAGGCCGGTGATCGCGAAGCCGAACAGCGCCGCCCACACGGACGGGGCGAGCGACCCGAGCAGCATGCCGGCCACCGCGGTGCTGCCGCCCGCCACCACCGTGGCCGTCCGGCCCAGGCGTTCCAGCAGCGTGGTTCCCGTCAGCCGGCCGACGGTCATGGCGAGCGCGAAGCACGAGTAGCCCGCCGCCGCCAGGCCCGGCGAGGCGTCGAGGTCCTGCTCCAGGTGCAGGGCGCCCCAGTCGGCCATGGCACCCTCGCCGTAGGCCGTGCACAGGGCGATCAGGCCGAAGGTGATGACGAGGCGACGGGTACGGCGGTCCGGGCGGCGCGGGGTACCGTCCTCCTCGGGAGTGCGGTCCGGCGGCGCGGCGGGCTCGCAGCGCAGCAGGGCCCGGCCCGCGACGAGGGTGACCAGCAGGCCGGTCACGGTGAGGGCGAGCAGGTGCCGCGTCGGCGACAGCGCCCCGGCGACGAGACCGCCGAGCCCCGCGCCGACCATGCCGCCGAGGCTGAACGCCGCGTGGAAGCTGGGCATGATCGGGCGCCCCAGTACGGCCACCAGATCGACGGCGGCGCTGTTGAAGGCCACGTTGATCCCGCCGTACGCGCTGCCGAAGACCAGCAGGACGACGCCGAGGGCGAGAGCGGAGTGGGTGAGCGGGGGCAGGGCGATGCTGAGGCAGAGCAGGACCGCGCAGGCGACGGTGACGGGATGGCTGCCGTAGCGGCGGACCAGCCGTCCGGTGAGCGTCATGGTGATCACGGCGCCCGCCGAGACACCGAGCAGGGCGAGCCCCAGGGAGCTGGCGGAGGCGCCGGTCTGCTCCTTGATGGCGGGGATCCGGACCACCCAGCCGGCGAAGACGAAGCCGTCGAGGGCGAAGAAGGCGGTCAGGGCGATTCGGAGACGGGTGAGGTCGTCGCGGGAGCCCGGCACGGCGTTGTGCGATCGGGCTTTGTTTATTTGCGGCACAAAGTCAGGTTAGGTGCGGGACCGGCGGCGCGGCAAGGGTGGCCGGACCGGGGACGCGCAAGGGTGTCCGGGGCCGGGGAAGCGCCGTGGCGTGCGGGAGCCCGGGCGTCGTCAGTCGGCCGGTGCCCCTGCCGTGCTCTCCCGCACCACCAGCCGGTGCGGCGCCTTGGCCTCCGTCGGCGCGGGCGCCGAACCGTCGATCACGCCGAGCAGGGTGCTGACCGCCGTGCGCGCGATCGCGGCCTTGTCCGGGGCGACGGTGGTCAGCGACGGCGAGCTGTACCGGCCCTCCTGGATGCCGTCGACCCCGACGACGGCGATGTCGTCGGGCACCCGTACCCCGGCCCGGGTCAGCGCGTGCATGGCGCCGATGGCCAGCAGGTCGTTGTAGCAGAAGACCGCGTCGGGCGGCTCGGGCAGGGCGAGCAGCCGCTCCATGGCCTGGGCGCCGAGGTGGCGGTGGAAGCGCGGGGTGGGGACGATCAGCTCCTCGTCCACGGTGAGCCCGGCGCGTTCCAGCGCCTGGCGGTACCCGGTCGTACGCAACTGCGCGGTCTCGCCGGTGCTGTAGGGCTGGTCGCCGATGGCGGCGATCCGTCGGCGGCCGAGGCCGACGAGGTGTTCGGTCGCGTCCCGGGCCGCGGCGACGTTGTCGATCGCCACGTGGTGGAGGCTTCCGTTGAAGATGTGCTCGCCGAGCAGCACGACGGGCACCCGGTTGGTGCGCCGGCGCAGCTCGTCCGCAGAGATGGACAGCGGGCTCAGCAGCAGGCCGTCGAACATCGTGGCGCGGGACTCGCGGCCCAGCAGCTCCCGCTCGCGCTCGCCGTCGCCGTCCGTCTGGTCCAGCATGACCACGTACCCGTGGGTGCGGGCCGCGGTGATCACCTCGCGGGCCAGTTCCGCGAAGTACGGCACGTCCAGCTCGGGGACGACCAGGGCGATCATGCCGCTGCGGCCCCGGCGGAGATTGCGGGCCACCAGGTTGGGCCGGTAGTCGAGTTCGTCGAGCGCGGCCTGCACCCGGACCCGCAACTCGTCGGAGACGGGCACCGAACCGTTGACCACGTTGGACACGGTGCGAATCGAGACTCCGGCGCGTCGGGCGACGTCGCGGAGCGTGGAGCCGGCCATCCGGTTCCCCCTCACGGCCCCCGCGGGGCCTCGGTCGGCAGCATCTCGTGTTCGCGCCGGTGTGGACCAGCGCAGATGCAGGTTGATGTTACTCAGCTATTGCATCGTTGCAAAAGGCGACGCATCATCTCTGCATCGTTGCAAAGCGTGGGCGGCGGCCCGGACCCCGTGCCGGCCGCCGCGCCGCCGACGACGCCTGCGCGCGTCCACGTCCACCCCTGCTCAGCCACTCCGTCTCGCGCACCCCAGCTCGCATTCCCGACCGAGGAGCCGTGCTCATGTCCAGATCATTCGTCCCGCGGCGCAGCGTTCTGCGCGGCGCGCTCGGCGCCGGCGCGCTCGCCGCGGCCGCCGGTCCCCTCGCCGCGTGCGCCCCCGGTTCCTCCGGGTCCGAGCCGCGCAAGCTCACCGGGACGCCCAGCGCGTCGGCCAAGGGCGAGATCACCATCTGGAACCGCTCGGGCGACCTGTTCAAGGTCTTCGACGCGGCGATCGACGCCTTCCGCAAGGCCTACCCGGACATCAAGGTCAACCACCAGGCCGTAGACATCGACGCCAAGCTCGCCAACACCCTGATCAGCGGCACCGACCTGCCCGACGGCAGCTTCTGGGACGACGCCAAGATCGGCGGGCAGGCGGAGCACCTGTACGACCTGACGGACCTGATAGCGCCCTACCGAGACAAGACCTCGGCGTACAAGCTCTCGGTCAACACCGTGGACGGCCGGATCTACGGCGTGCCCTGGGACCTCGACCCCGGGCTGCTCTGGTACCGCGAGGACCTGCTGGAGGACGCGGGCGTCGACCCGGCCGGGCTGAAGACCTACGACGACCTGCTGGCGGCGGCCCGGTCGCTGCGGGAGAAGAACCCCGAGGCCCGCCCCCTGCACATGGAGAAGGACCCCTTCCTCGGCCAGCTCTGGCTGGAGATGCTGGCGGGCCAGCAGGGCACCAGCCTCGCCGACGCCGACGGGCAGGTGCGGCTGGACTCCAAGGAGTACCGCAACGTCCTCAACTGGGTCCGCGACGCCGTCGACGACGACCTGGTCACCCACGCCGAGTACCTCAAGCAGGCCGACCTCGCCGCCCTGGAGAACGGACAGCAGGCCCTCGTCCCGTGGGCGGTGTGGTGGTCCTTCGCGCCCCAGCAGCTGCTGAAGAAGGGCAGGGGCAAGTGGCGCGCCGCACCGCTGCCGGCCTGGACCCCCGGCGGGGCGCGCAGCGGTGCCATGGGCGGCAGCAGCTTCATCATCCCGGCGAAGGCGAAGAACCCCGAACTGGCCTGGCTGCTGTACGAGTTCCTGTGCTTCAAGGAGCCCGGCTACAGCGCGGTGTACGGGCCGAGCGAGGTCTACCCGGGCGGTCTGACCACCTCCGTGCCGAGCTACGGGCCCGCCCGCCGCCCCGACAAGCCGCTGTTCGAACCGGTGGCCGCGCTCGGCGGACAGGACCTGTGGAAGGTCGCCGTGGACGCCGCCGGCACCATCCCGTCCGCCGCGCCGATCCCCGCCTGGTGGGCCAAGTCCGTCGACTACCTCGGCAACAACCTCCAGCGGCTCATCGAGGGGAAGATGGCCCCCGACGACGTCATCGACGACTCCACCAAGAAGATCCAGCGCAACCTGGTGGACCGCGCATGACCACCGGCACCCTCACCCCGCCCCGCAAGGAACGGGCGGCACCCGCCTCGCCGCGCCCCGCCCGCCGCTCCCGTCGGGGGCCCTTCCTCGCGCCCTACCTCTTCGTCGCGCCGTTCTACATCGTCTTCGCCGCCTTCGGCCTCTACCCCCTCGTCTTCGCGCTCCAGTTGAGCTTCACCGACTGGAAGGGCGCCGGCGAGGCGAAGTTCATCGGCCTGGAGAACTACACCTACCTGCTCACCAGCGAGGAGTTCTGGTCCTCGCTCGGCAACAGCGCGGTGATGTGGCTGCTGATCGTGCCCCTCCAGATCGTCGGCGGCCTGGCCGCCGCGGTGCTGCTGGCCAACGCGAAGCTGCGGCTGCGCGGCATGTTCCGGGTCGCCTTCATCGCGCCGTTCGTCACCCCGCTGGTGGCGATGGCCCAGGTGTGGATCGTCGCCTTCGACACGGACTACGGGCTGGTCAACCACCTGTTCAACCTGGTCGGTCTGCCGGACGTCGACTGGCTGCAGTCGACCGTCTGGGCCAAACCGACGCTCGCGCTGCTGTTCCTGTGGAAGACCACCGGATTCGCCATCATCATCCTGCTCGCCGGGCTCCAGGCCGTGCCCGGCGACGTGTACGAGGCCGCCGCCCTCGACGGCGCCTCCCGCAAACGGCAGTTCTGGTCGCTGACCCTGCCACTGGTCCGGCGCAGCATCGCCTTCCTCGTCGTGGTGCAGACCCTCGCGGTGTTCCAGATGTTCGCCGAACCGTTCGTCGTCACCCAGGGCGGCCCGTACGGCTCGACCAAGACCGGCGGGCTCTACCTCTACAACCACATCCTGGCGTCCGACCTCGGGACCGGCGCCGCGAACTCCTTCCTGCTCGTGCTGCTGGTGTTCGCCCTGTCCCTGCTGTCCGTGCGCCTGCTCCGCTCCCGAGACGAGTGACCATGACCAGCCTCATGACCAGCCGGACCGAGAAGCCGGGCAGGAGCCTGTCCCAGCCCCGGCCGGGGCCGCTCCAGTACCTCGTGCTCGGCCTCCTCGCCCTCGTGTTCGCCTATCCCATCTGGTGGGCCGTCAGCTCCTCGCTGAAGCCGCCGGCCGACATCGTCCGCGACCCGCTGTCCTTCTCGCTCGGCTCGGCCACGCTCGACAACTACCGGGCGATGTTCGACGACGTGCCGATCGGCACCGGTTTCGTCAACACCGTGCTCGTCGTCGCCGTCAAGGGCGCGATGACCATGTTCTTCTGCCCGCTGGCCGGCTACGCCTTCGCCAAGTACCGCTTCCCCGGCAAGAACCTGCTCTTCGGCGTGCTGATGCTCACGCTGATGCTGCCTACCCTCGTGCTGGTCATCCCGCTGCTCCTCGAGATGAGCCAACTGGGCTGGGTCAACACGTACCAGGCGCTGATCCTGCCCGGCAGCATCGACGCCTTCAGCATCTTCTGGATGCGGCAGACCATCGCGGCCGTGCCCGACGAACTCCTCGACGCCGGACGCGTGGACGGGGCGAGCGAGTTCGGCATCTTCGCCCGGATCGTGGTGCCGGTCATCCGGCCGGGCATCGCCGCGCTCGGCGTCCTGACCGCCATGAACATCTACAACGACTTCGTCTGGCCGGTCGTCGCCGTCAACGACGAGAGCCACCAGACGCTGCAGGTCGTGCTCTCCACCCTCGCGCAGAACGTCACCGGCAACCGCGTCGGCGCCGACTTCGCGACCGTCTGGGGCGAACTGCTCGCCGCCGGAAGCATCGCGATGCTGCCCGTGCTGGCCCTGTTCGTCCTGCTGCAACGCCACTTCATCAACGGGATCCTCGCGGGCAGCGTCAAGGGCTGACACCCCGCCCGTACACCGCTGATTCCGTCGATTCCGTCAACATCCCCCGCGCATCGAATCGGAGCAGACACGCACATGACCACCCCTCGCCCCGAGTACCCCCGCCCGCACTTCGACCGGTCCCACTCCTGGCTCACCCTCAACGGCGCCTGGGACTTCCGCGCCGACCCCGCCGAGAGGTACTCCGCCGACGCGTCCGACGGCTACGACCGGGCGATCACCGTGCCCTTCGCCTGGGAGACCCCCGCCTCCGGGATCGCCGAGCACTGGCTGCGGACCGCCTGGTACCGGCGGACGTTCACCGTGCCGGCCGACTGGGCCGGACAGCGCGTCGTGCTGCACTTCGGTGCCGTGCACCACGCCGCCACGGTCTGGGTGAACGGCACCGAGGTCGCCCACCACGAGGGCGGCTACACCCCCTTCGCCGCCGATGTCACCGACGCGCTCGGCGACGGCGGCGACCACCTGCTGACGGTCCGGGTCCACGCCCCCGCCGACAAGCGGGACATCGCCCACGGCAAGCAGCGCAGCATGCCCCGCGACGACTACGACGGCGTCTGCTTCACCCCGTCCTCCGGCATCTGGCAGAGCGTCTGGCTGGAGGCCCGCCCCGCCACCCACCTCGCCGCCCTCCGGCTGCGCCCGAACGACGACCTGAGCGGCATCACCGTCGAAGCCGTCGTGCACGGTCCCGCGGCGGACCGCGCCGAACTGCGGCTGCGCGTACGCGACGAGGACACCGCCGTCACGGCGACCGTGGACCCCGACGGACGGCTCCATGCCGAACTCCCGCTCTCCGCGCCCACGTTGTGGTCGCCGGAGGACCCGCACCTCTACCACGTGGACGCGGAGCTGACCTCCGCCGACGGCACCGACCGGGTCGCCGCGTACACCGGACTGCGCACCATCACCGTCGACGGCGAGTCCCTGTACCTCAACGGGCGGCGGCTGTTCGTACGCGGTGTGCTCGACCAGGGCTACTGGCCCGAGACCGGCATCACCGCCCCCGACGACACCGCCCTGCGCCGCGACCTCGAACTCGCGGCCGGGGCCGGCTACAACCTCGTCCGCAAGCACCTCAAGCTGGAGGACCCCCGCTTCGCCCACCACGCCGACACCCTCGGCATGCTCCTGTGGGCCGAACCCGCCTCGCCCGGCCGCTTCTCACCCGCTTCCGTCACCGCTTTCGCCGAGCAGATCGAGCCGATGGTCGAACGCGACGGCAACAGCCCCGCCATCGTCATCTGGGGCCTGTACAACGAGGAATGGGGCCTGGACTGGGACATCCCCGGCGACCCGGCCAAGCAGCACGCCACCGCCGACGCCTACGACCGCCTCAAGGCACTGGACCCCACCCGTCCGGTCGTCGACAACTCCGGCTGGACCCACGTCAGGACCGACCTGCTCGACTGGCACTACTACGACGAGAGCGCCGCCTCCTGGGCCACCACCGTCGCCGACCTGCTCTCCGGCGAACGCGACGACTTCCCCGTCAAGCTCGGCCCCGACTTCGTCGTCCACAAGAAGCTCGCCGTCCCCGGTCAGCCGCTGCGCGGCCTGCCCAACCTCAACAGCGAGTACGGCGGCGGCTTCACCGGCCTGGACCGCGCCTGGCACCTGCGCTGGCAGACGCAGGAGCTGCGCCGCCACGACCGGCTCGCCGGGTACGTGTACACCGAGCTGTACGACATCGAGCACGAGAGCGCCGGACTGCTGGACTTCGGGCGCGGCACGAAGGACCTCGCGGGCGTCGACCCGGCCCACGCCAACGCGCCGACCACCCTCGTCCTGGACGTCACGCCGGTGGCACCCGGCCGCGACCTGCTCACCGCCGACCGCGACGTCACGGTCGACGTCCACGTCTCCCACCACGGGGCCGACCCGGTCGAGGGCACCCTGCACACCACCTGGACCCCGGTGTACGCCAGAACGCCCGACGCGCCCGGCGACGCCGTCCCCGGCTGCCGCGCGGAGGCCAAGCCGTACGTCCTCGGCGCCGCCGTCACCGTGCCCGCCACGCTGCCCGACGGCTGGGTCAGTGGCCGGCTGCACCTGGCGCTGGTCGTGGACGGCACCGTCGCCGCCCGGACCGCGCTGGACGTGGACACGCGGACCGACCCGTACATCGGCGACGACCCGCAGGCCCGCCCCACCTCCTGACTCCCGACCGACCCGCTACGACGGGTCCGACCTCCCGCGACCCACCGATCCCGCACCACCCGACATCCCCACCACCAAGGAGTCGATCCGTGCGCAACCCGTCACTCACCCTCAGACGATCACCGGCCCTGCTCGGTGTCCTGGCCCTCCTCACGGCCCTGCTGTCCCTGTGGTCGCAGCCCGCGTCGGCCGCGCCCGCCGGACAGGTCCTGGCGTCGCCCGACCTCGCGGCCCACCCGCAGGGCGACGACAGCTACCCGCGCGCCGTCCGCCTCGACCACGACGGCTCGGCCGGGCAGACCATGCTGGCCACCTACGCCCGGCGCGAACAGGGCGCCACCAACACGCTGCCCGTCCACCGCAGCACCGACGGCGGCCGCACCTGGAGCGCCGCCCCGATCTCCACCATCACCTCGCACACCCCGGGCTGGGACATCGAGGCACCCGTCCTCTACGAGGTGCCGCGCACCGCGAACGGCCTGAACCAGGGCGACCTCCTCGCCGCCGGCACCGCCTGGCAGGCCGGTGACTACACCACCCAGCGCGTCGAGGTGTTCAAGAGCACCGACCACGGCCAGAGCTGGCAGCACCTCTCCGACTGCACCCGCACCAGCGGCCTGCCCGACACCATCGGGCACGGCATCTGGGAACCCTGGTTCCTGCTCGCCCCCGACAACACGCTGGCCTGCTTCATCTCCGACGAACGGCCCGCGGGCAGCCCCACCAACAACCAGGTCATCGGCCACTACACCTCCACCGACGGCGGCCGCACCTGGAGCGGCACGCTCACCCAGGACGTCGCCTTCCCCGCCGACAACCTCGCCCGCCCGGGCATGTCGATCGTCGTCCCGCTGCCCGACGGGCGGTTCATGATGGCCTACGAGATGTGCCGGGACGCCACCGACGCCGACCACGCCTGCGAGGTGTACACCAAGACCAGCCCCGACGGCCTGAACTGGGCGCCGGCCGACAACCCCGGCACCCTGGTGCGCACCGCCGACGGCAGGGAACTGCTGCACACCCCCTACCTCGCCTGGGTACCGGGCGGCGGCCCCGACGGCACGCTGCTGATGTCCGGCCAGCGCGTGGTGAGCGGACCCACCGGCAACAAGACCGTGCTGTCGGAGTCCGGCGCCGTGGTCTTCGCCAACACCCACCTCGGCGCGGGGGAGTGGACCGAGATCGAGGCCCCGGTCCTGACCGACCCCACCGGCGGCTACAACCCCGGCGAGCCCTCTTGCCCCGGCTACAGCTCGCCGATCGTGCCGCGCGCCGACGGCACCTCCTTCCTCTACCTGACCGCCACCTGGCTCGGCACCGGCAACCAGTGCCAGGTCCGCTTCGGCACCGGCGGCCTCGGCGGACCGGTCGGCCAGGTCACCACGCCGTGGGTCGCGGGCAAGTGCCTGGACGTCGACACCAACACCAGCGGCAACGGCAACGCCGCCCAGCTGTGGGACTGCAGCAGCGCCACCGGCCAGCGCTGGTCCGTCGCCCCCGACGGCACGGTGCGCGCGTTCGGCAAGTGCCTGGACATCGACGGCAACGGCACGGCCAACTTCACCAAGGTCCAGGTGTGGGACTGCGCCCCGGGCGTCGGCGGCCAGCAGTGGCGCCACCGGGCCGACGGCTCGCTGTTCAACCCGCAGTCCGGCCGCTGCCTGGACATCCCCTCCGGCGGCACCGCCAACGGCACCAAGCTGCAGATCTACGACTGCAACGGCCTCGGCACCCAGAAGTGGAACCTGCCGGTCTAGTCGCGGGAGCACCCGGGGCCCCGCGCCCCGGGTGTCGCATACGCTCGACAGCACCATGATGAACAACCCCACCCCCTTGGAGCCGAAGGCCGACAAGGCCACGGTCAGACGGCACAACCTCAGCCTGGTCCTGAGGGCCGTGCACGACGCGGGGGAGGCGACCAGGGCCGGTGTCGCCACGCACGTCGGACTGACGCGCGCGGCGGTGTCGTCCCTGGTCGAGCAGTTGCTGGAGTACGGCGTCGTCTCCGAGTGGGGCAAGACCAGCAGCGGTCAGGCGGGACGGCCCGGCACCGTCCTGAAGGTGTCCCGCTCGGGCCCGGCGGGACTCGGCGTCGAGATCAACATCGACTACATCGCGGTGTGCGTCGTCGACCTCGCCGGCACCGACCGGGTGCGGCTCGTCGAGCACGTCGACAACCGGGGGGTCGAGCCCTCCGAGGTCCTGGCGCGCGCGGCCCGGCTGGCGGCGCGCGCCGTCGGCTCGGCGGCGGAACAGGACCTCGCACCGGCCGGCGTCCACGTCGCCCTGCCCGGCCTGGTGACCGGCGGCGCCGTACGCCAGGCACCCAACCTGGGCTGGCGGCGGGTCGCCGTGGAGGGGCTGTTCGCCCAGGCGCTCCTCGCCCTGCGCCCGGCCCACCGGCCGCTGCCGGTCAGCTCCGACAACGAGGCCAACGCCGCCGCCCTCGCCGAGCTGTGGTTCGGCGCCGGCACCGAGGGTGTGCGCAGCTTCCTCTACCTGACCGGCGAGATCGGCGTTGGCGGTGCCCTGGTGCTCGGCGGCGAGCTGCTGCGCGGCGCGCACGGCTTCGCCGGGGAGATCGGGCACATGGTCGTCGACCCGGACGGCCCGCTGTGCCGGTGCGGCGCCCACGGCTGCCTGGAGCAGTACGCCGGACAGGCCGCGCTGCTCACCGCCGCCCGGATCGACGCGGACGCGGGCGCGCGGGGCGTCGCCGAACTCGAACGCCGCGCCAGGCAGGGCGACCCGTCCGCGCTGTCCGCGATCGAACGGGCCGGACGGCAACTGGGCGTCGTACTCTCGGGCGCGGTGAACCTCTTCGACCCCGAGGCGGTGATGCTCGGCGGCGTCTACCGCGAGCTGATGGACTGGCTCGCCCCGGCCGTCGACCGCGAACTGGCCCGGCGCGTGGTCTCCGGACTGTGGAGCGAGGACGGCAAACGGCTGCGGGCCGCCTCCCCGCTCGGCGACGCGGCCCGGGGCGCGGCCGGCGCGATCGTCCGCGAGGTACTGGCCGACCCGGCGGCGTACGCGGAACGGGACGCGGACTGACCCGGAGGACGGCCGCCCGGCAGCCCGCCGCATCGGCCCGCCGCGCTCACCCGCGGTTGGCGGCGATCATCTCCCGGTACCAGCGGTAGCTGTCCTTCGGCGTGCGTCGCTGCGTGTCGTAGTCGACCCGCACGATGCCGAAGCGCTTGTCGTAGCCGTACGCCCACTCGAAGTTGTCCAGCAGCGACCACACGTAGTACCCGCGTACGTCCACGCCCGCGTCGATCGCCGCCCGCAGCGCGGTGAGGTGGTCGCGCAGGTAGGCGACCCGGTCGGTGTCGTGCACCGTGCCGTCGGCGGCGGCCGCGTCGTCCTCCGCCGAGCCGTTCTCGGTGATGTGGACCGGCGGGAGCGCGTCGCCGTACCGCTGCTTCAGGGCGACGAGCAGGTCGGTGAAGCTGTCCGGCACGACCGGCCAGTTCATCGCCGTGTGCCGCACTCCGGGGTGCCGTACCTCCTCGTACCGGTTGTCCGTGGCCACGCGCCGCCCCGGGTCGCTCTCGCGGTGCGGGGCGTCGGCGACCACGATCGGCCGGTAGTAGTTGACGCCGAGGAAGTCCAGGGGCTGCGAGATCAGCTCCAGGTCGCCGTCCCGCCGGAAGTCCGCGCCGGTGATCAGCTCGCCCCAGGTCTCCTCCTCGGTGGCCGGGTAGCGGCCCGCGAGGATCGGCTCGGTCCACACCAGGTTGTGCTGGGTGTCCGCGCGGACCACCGCCGCCAGGTCGGCCGGGGAGCCGGTGGCCGGCAGGTTGCGGTCCAGGTTGAGCGTGATGCCGACCTCGCGCACCCCCGCCGCCCGCAGCGCCCGCACCGCCAGCCCGTGCCCGACCAGCAGGTGGTGGGCGGCGGCCAGCGCACCCCGGCCCTCCTGGGCGCCCGGCGCGTGCCGGCCGATGGAGTAGCCGAGGAAGGAGCTGCACCACGGCTCGTTGAGGGTGATCCAGCGGGGCACCCGGTCGCCCAGGTGCTCCGCGACCACCGCCGTGTACTCGGCGAACCGCTCCGCCGTCTCGCGCACCCGCCAGCCGCCCCGGTCCTCCAGGGCCTGCGGCAGGTCCCAGTGGTACAGGGTGGCGGCCGGCTCGATGCCCGCCGCGAGCAGCTCGTCCACCAGCCGGGAGTAGAAGTCGAGCCCCTTCGGGTTCACCGCGCCCGAGCCGTCCGGCACGATGCGCGGCCAGGCGATCGAGAAGCGGTAGGAGTCCACGCCGAGGCCGCGCAGCAGGGCCACGTCCTCGGGGTAGCGGTGGTAGTGGTCGCAGGCCACGTCACCGGTGTCGCCGTTCACCACCAGGCCGGGAGTGTGGCTGTAGGTGTCCCAGATCGACGGTCCGCGGCCGTCCTCGGTCGCCGCGCCCTCGATCTGGTACGAGGCGGTCGCGGCGCCGAAGACGAAGCCGGGCGGGAAACCGGGGTACTCACTCATGCTGTGCTGCTCATCTCCGTGCTTGCGGGGCGTGCGGGTTCAGGGGCGGGCGGGATTCACTTGACGGAACCGCCAGTGATCCCGGCGGCGATGTACTTCTGGGCGAGGACGAGGAGGATCGCCGCGGGCACCGCGGACAGCACCGACGCGGCCATCACCGAGCCCCAGTCGCCGACGTGCGCGCCGATGTACTGGTAGATGCCCAGGGTGATGGGCTTGACGTCGTCGGTCGTGTTCAGGGTGAGCGCGAACATGAAGTCGCTCCACGAGAACAGGAACGCGAACAGCCCTGACGTGATCAGCGAGTTGCGGCTCATCGGCAGCACCACCCGTACGAAGGTGCGCACCGGACCGGCGCCGTCGATCTGCGCAGCCTCGATCACCTCGCCCGGGATCGACACCATGAAGGAGCGCATCAGCACGATCGAGAACGGGATGCCCAGCGAGGCGTCCGCCAGCATCAGGCCGAAGTAGGAGTTGACCAGGCCCAGGTCGACGTAGGAGTTGTACAGCGCGTTGGCGATGACGATGCCCGGCACCATCTGGGTGATCAGCGTGCCGAACACGATGGTGCGCGAGCCGCGCAGCCCGAACCGCGCGAGACCGTACGCGGCGGGCGCCGAGATCGCCAGGCAGATGGCGACCGCGCCGAGCGAGACCGCGAGCGAGGTCAGCAGGTGCCCGCCCTGGTCGCTGATCGCCTTGGAGAAGCCGGAGAGGTCCAGGCTGCCCGGCACCGGGTCGACCTGGAGCAGCCCCGAGTCGGGCTGGAGCGCCGTGTTGAGCATCCAGTACAGCGGGAACAGCATCACGCACAGGATCAGAACGCCGGCGACAGTGGAGCCCCAGCGGCGCCGGGAGGCGGTGGGCGGGTGGGAGGCCATGGACGTCACTTCCCCTCGGTGCGGTTGGCCCGCAGGTAGAACACCGCGAACACGGCGGAGATCAGGATGAGTACGTTGCCGACGACGGCGCCCGCGCCGAAGTCCAGCTGGACGAACGAGTTCTGGTAGGTCAGCGTGCCGAGCGTCTGGGTGGCGTCGGCCGGGCCGCCGTCGGTCAGGGCGAGGATCAGGTCGAGGATCTTCACCGTCGACATGAAGCCCAGCACGAGGACGACCGTGACGACGGGCTTGAGCATCGGCAGGGTCACCGAACGGAAGGTCCGCCAGGCCGACGCGCCGTCCAGGGCGGCCGCCTCGTGCAGCTCCTTCGGGATCTCCTGGAGACCGCCGTACAGGATGACCATGTTGAACGGGATGCCGATCCAGATGTTGACCAGGATGACCGAGAGCAGGGCCATCTCCGGGCTGGTCAGCCAGGGCGTGTGCCCGCCGATCCCGAGCGTGTCCAGGAACGAGTTGAGCACGCCCGTGTCCTGGTCGAGGATGCGCCGCCAGACGATGCCGGACACCACCATGGGCACCAGCCAGGGCAGCAGGATCAGCGAGCGCAGCACCCCGTTGAGGGGGAAGCGGCGGCTGAAGAACACCGCGAGCGCCAGGCCGATGCAGAACTGGCCGAGCAGGGAGCCCGCCGTGAAGACGAGCGTGTGCCACAGCGCCTTGCCGAACAGGGCGTCCTGGAACACGTTGGACCAGTTGTCGGCGCCGTTGAAGGGCGCCTCACCGGTGAAGAAGGTCTTCGGCGTGTAGTCCTGGAAGCTCATCACGACGTTGCGCACGAGCGGGTAGCCGAAGAACAGCAGCATGAAGACGACGGCGGGGGCGACGAACCCCCACTGCGCGAGCCTGCGGCGGCGCGCGATCCGGCCGGGGTCGGGAGCGGAGGCGGGCTCGGACGCCTTGGCGGGCGTCTGCGCGCCGACGGTGGAGGTGGTGGGCATGGGCGTGGTCATGGGGGTCGTACCTCAGTTCCCGCTCGTGGCCCGCTGCTGGGCGCGCTTCAGGGCGGTCTCACTGGACTGGCCGGTCAGGGCGGACTGGAAGGCGCTCTGGAGCGCGAGCGACACACTCGACCAGCCGGCGCCGAGCTTCGCCGTCCGGGACCGGGCGACGGCCACCTGGTCGGCCAGGGAGTCCAGCTCGGGCACCTTCTCGCGCCAGACGGCGGCGGCCTTGGCGTTGGCCGGGACCATCCAGCTGTTGAGCGCGTAGGTGAGCTGCTCCTGCTCGCTCGCCAGACACGCGACGATCTTGCCGGCCGTCTTCTCCCGGGCCTCGTCACCGGTGTTGGGCACGGTGAGCACGGCACCGCCGAGCGGGCCGACCGAGTCGTCCCCGGCCTCGGGCACCGGGATCGGCGCGATGCCCCAGTGCAGCGACTTGTCGCTGTTGAGGGTCTCCACCTGCCACGGGCCGTTGATCATCATCGCCGCGTTCCCGGCCATGAACTGGTCGTTGACGTCCGCCTGCGTCCAGTTGACCGTCGACTTCGACAGCGAACGGTCCTTCAGCAGGCTCTTCCAGTAGTCCAGGGCCTCGACCACCTTCGGGCCGTCCAGGTCGGTCTCGTCGCCGCCGTTGGACCACATGAACGGCGTGAACTGGAAGACGCCGTCCTCCGCGCCGCCCGCGCTGAGCGCCAGGCCGTACTGCTTGCCCTGCGTGAGCTTCTTCGCCGTCTCCCGCAGTTCGGCCCAGGTGGTGGGCACCTCGACGCCCGCCTGGTCGAGGACGTCCTTGTTGTAGAAGAGGGCGAGGGTGTTCACGGAGCGGGCCGCACCGTAGTACGTGCCCTTGTACGAGCCGAAGTCCACGATCCCGTCGGGGATGTCGTCGGTGCTCAGCCCGAGGGTCCTGAGGTCGACCAGGCCACCCGCGTCGGCGAAGGTCGGCATCTCGGACGCGTCGAACTGCACGATGTCGGGCAGCGACTTGGACGAGGCCATGCGCAGCGCCTTCGTCATCACCTGCGCCGCCGGGACGCTCTGCTGCTCGATCGTGACGCCCAGCTCCTTGCCGCAGCGGGCCATCGCCTCCGCGTCCCAGCGGTGGTACGACTCGTCGGTCGAGGAGTTCATCACGGTGTACGTGTCGGCGTCGCGCTGCTGTCCGCAGCCGGCCAGTGCCGCCCCGGCGACCAGCACGGACACCGCGGTGAACGGGGCGACGACTCGGCGTGAGCGTCCTCGCCCGCGGCGCGTGGCAGCCGGGGGGTGTGCTGTCAAGGCGAGCGAGGTGAAGCGCTTCGACATGGTGCGGCCCTTGCTGTCGTACCGTCCGGCTTCCTCGCCGGACTGTTTTGTTTGATGTGATGACTAATACGTCACGAACCCGCTTCCGCGCTAGAGCAAAGTGGCCCCGCTCTCTTCGTTCCGCGGGGTGAGGAGGTCGTTCTCTTGCGTAATAATGCCAGTTCAGCGCAGTGGTGCCGAGGTGAACGCCTCGGCGTCGGGATTTGTTTTGTGTACGATCAAAACGCTGTGAGACGGCCTTCGTGCTCCCACCCGGACAGCTCCCGCCCCACCCAAGGAAGATCATGAAGTTCACCGACGGCTTCTGGCTCATCCGCGAGGGCGTGCATCTCTCGTACGCCACCGAGGTACGCGATGTACGCCCCCAATCGAAGCGCTTCACCGCCCATGCCGCCGTGAAGAAGGTGACGCGGAGGGGGGACACGCTCAACGCGCCGCTCCTCACGGTCGAGTGCTTCTCACCCGCCGAGGGCGTCATCGGCGTCCGCGTCACCCACCACGCCGGCAAGCGCCGGCCGGGCCCCGACTTCGCGCTCACCGAGGCGGAGGACGGCGTCGGCGAGGTGCGCCAGGAGGGCACCGTCACCGAGCTGACCAGCGGCCCCCTCACCCTCCGCCTGGACCGCGAAGGCCCCTGGGGCCTCACCTTCCACGACGCGGACGGGCGCGAGCTGACCCGGGCCAACGCCAAGGGCACCGCCTTCGCCACCACCGGCGACGGCGCCCACCACATGCTGAGCCGCCTCGCCCTCGGCGTCGGCGAGCAGATCTACGGCCTCGGTGAGCGCTTCACCCCGTTCGTGAAGAACGGCCAGGTCGTCGACATGTGGCAGGCCGACGGCGGCACCAGCAGCGAGCAGGCGTACAAGAACGTCCCGTTCTACCTCTCCTCGCGCGGCTACGGCGTCTTCGTCAACCACCCCGGCGCCGTCTCCTTCGAGGTCGGCTCCGAATCCGTCGGCCAGGTGCAGTTCAGCGTCGAGGACCAGGCGCTGGAGTACTACGTCGTCGCCGGGCCCACCCCGAAGGACGTCCTCACCCGCTACACCGCCCTCACCGGCCGCCCCGCCCTCCCGCCGGCCTGGTCCTTCGGCCTGTGGCTCACCACCTCCTTCACCACCTCCTACGACGAGCAGACGGTGACGTCGTTCGTGGACGGCATGGCAGAGCGCGGCATCCCGCTCTCCGTCTTCCACTTCGACTGCTTCTGGATGCGCGAGTACCAGTGGTGCGACTTCGAATGGGACCCGGACGTCTTCCCGGACCCGGACGGCATGCTCGCCCGGCTCAAGGCCAAGGGGCTCAGGGTCAGCGCCTGGATCAACCCCTACATCGCCCAGAAGTCCCCGCTCTTCGAGGAGGCCGCCGCCCTCGGGCACCTGGTGCGCAGGCCGGACGGCGACATCTGGCAGTGGGACCTGTGGCAGGCCGGCATGGGCCTGGTCGACTTCACCAGCCCCGCCGCCCGCGACTGGTACGCCGGCAAGCTCAAGCCGCTGCTCGACCAGGGCGTGGACTGCTTCAAGACCGACTTCGGCGAGCGCATCCCCACCGACGTGGTGTGGCACGACGGCGCCGACCCGGAGCGCATGCACAACTACTACACGCACCTGTTCAACCGCACCGTCTTCGAACTCCTGGAGAAGGAGCGAGGCCAGGGCGAGGCCGTCCTGTTCGCCCGCTCGGCGACCGCGGGCGGCCAGCAGTACCCCGTCCACTGGGGCGGCGACTGCTGGTCGTCCTTCGAGGCGATGGCCGAGTCACTGCGGGGCGGCCTGTCCCTGTCACTGAGCGGCTTCGGCTTCTGGAGCCACGACATCGGCGGCTTCGAGGGCACGCCCGACCCGGCGGTCTTCAAGCGCTGGCTGGCCTTCGGCCTGCTCTCCTCGCACAGCCGGCTGCACGGCTCCTCGTCGTACCGGGTGCCGTGGGAGTTCGGCGAGGAGGCCGTCGACGTCGCCCGCCGCTTCACCCTCCTCAAGCACCGCCTGATGCCCTACCTGTACGGCGTCGCCGCCGAGGCCCACCGCACCGGCGTGCCCATGATGCGGCCGATGGTCCTGGAGTACCCGCACGACCCGGCGTGCCGTCCGCTGGACCGCCAGTACATGCTCGGCTCCGACGTCCTGGTCGCCCCCGTCTTCACCGAGGACGGCGAGGTCGAGGTCTACCTCCCCGAGGGCACCTGGACCCACCTGCTGACCGGCGAGCGCGTCACCGGCCCGGCCTGGCGCACCGAACGGCACGGCTACGACAGCCTGCCGCTGTACGTCCGCGAGGGCGCCGTCCTGCCGCTGGGCTCCGACGACCGGCGCCCCGACGGCGACTGGCTGGACGCGCCGACCCTGCTGGTCCACCCGTCCGCCGCCGCCGACTACACGGCCGACGCCACCGTGCCCGACCTGCTGGGCACGCCGGCCGCCACCTTCCGCGTGCGGCGCGACGGGGACGTCCTGCGGGTCACCGCGAGCGGCACCGACCGCCCCTTCACGGTCCGGGTCGCGGGCGGCGCGAGCGCGGAGGGCGCCGGGGAGGTGACCGTGCCGCTGACCTGACCTGACCTGACCTGACCTGACCTGACCTGACCTGACCTGACCTGACCCCGGCACGGCGGGTGGACCACACGGCGAAGCGGCACGCGAGGGCGCGTGCCGCTTCGCTTCGCGTGGCGTTCCGCGGGGGGCCTCAGCGCTCCAGGGCGCCGAGCGCCGTCAGCAGCCGGTCCACGTCCTCCGCGCTGCTGTACGGAGCGAGGCCCACGCGTACGCCGCCCTCGTCGCCGAGGCCCAGCCGGCGCGCGGCCTCCACGGCGTAGAAGGAACCGGCCGGCGCGTCGACCGCCCGCTCGGCGAGCTGCCGGTAGACGTCGGCCGGGCGCAGGCCCGCCACGGTGAACAGCAGCGTCGGAGTGCGCCGCGCCGCCCGCGAGTACACGGTGATCCCGCCGAGCTGCGAGAGCCCTCGTTCGAGCCGCTCGCGCAGCGTGTCCTCGTGCGCCTCCAGCGCCGCGAACGAGGCGACCAGCCGGTCCCGGCGGGAGCCCCCGGCCTCCGGGTCGAGCCCCGCCAGGAAGTCCACCGCCGCGCTCGCCCCGGCCAGCAACTCGTAGGGCAGGGTGCCCAGTTCGAAACGCTCGGGCACGGTGTCGGCGGACGGTAGCAGCTTGTCCGGGCGCAGCGACTCCAGCAGCTCGGCCCGGCCGGTCAGCACGCCCAGGTGCGGACCGAGGAACTTGTACGGCGAGCACACCAGCGTGTCCGCGCCCGTCGCCGCCAGGTCCACCACGGCGTGCGAGGCGTAGTGCACCGCGTCGACGTGGAAGTGCGCGCCGTTCGCGTGGACGAGGGACGCCAGCGCCGGCAGGTCCGGCATGGTCCCGATCAGGTTCGACGCGGCGGTGACCGCGACCAGCCTGGTGCGCGGCCCCAGTACCGCCGCGAGGTGCTCGGGACGCAGCTCGCCCGTGGCCGGGTCGAAGTCCGCCCACCGCACGCGTGCCCCGGCCGCCTCGGCCGCCTGCACCCAGGGCCGGATGTTCGAGTCGTGGTCGAGCCGGGTGACCACCACCTCGTCGCCCGGCCCCCAGCCCTTGGCCAGGGTCCGCGACAGGTCGTAGGCGAGCTGGGTGGCGCTGCGCCCGAAGACGACCGTCCCCGGCGTGGTCCCGAGGAGGTCGGCGAGCGCGGACCGGGCCTCGGTGACGATCCGGTCCGCGTTGCGCTCGCCCTCGGTGTTGCGCCCCCGGTTGGCGAGCGGGGCGCTCAGTGCCGCCGCGATCGCGTCGATCACCGGCTGCGGGGTCTGCGTACCGCCCGGCGCGTCGAACCGCGCGGTACCGGACTTCAGGGCGGGCACGTGCGCGCGGATCGCGGCGACGTCGAGGGCCATGGGGCAACTCCAGGGTCGTGGGGCCAGGTGGACGGGGGACGGGGGACGGGGGGCGGGGGACGGCGGGGATGGTCGTCAGGCGATGCGGTCCTTCGGCCGGGGCGGCAGGTAGGTGGTACGGCTGGGCCGCACCCCGAGTCGCACCTGCGACTCCAGCCACATGATCGCAGCCCCCGTGGGGTCGACGACAGGGACGAACGGGCCCTCGGCGGCCAGCCGCTCCTGGAGGGCCGCGGCGACGCCCAGCATCCCGGTGCAGCCCAGCACGATCACGTCCGCCTCCCGTGCCGCCACCGCGGCCCGGGCCTGCTCGGCGAGTGCCTCGACGAGCCGGTCGCCGGGGTCCAGGTCCAGGACGGGGATGTCGACGACCCGGATCGGTCCGACCCGTTCCGTCAGCGCGTAGCGCCGGACCAGGCCGTGCAGCATCCCCAGCACGTTCGGCAGGACGGTGATCACCCCTGTGCGCTCGCCGAGCGCGAGGGAGGTGAGCACGGCGGGCTCGAAGCCGCCGACCACCGGGATGTCCACGATCTCCCGGGCCGCCTGCACGCCGGGGTCGCCGAAGCAGCTCACGAACACCGCTTCGGCGCCGTCCTCGGCGGCTTCACGGACCGCGTCGAGGATGCCCGGGCCGGCGAGGGCCTCGTCGTACTCGGACTCGATGGAGGCGGTGCCGCGCGCGATGCGGCGGACCTCGACCTCCGTGCCGGGCGACACCCAGGCGCCCACCTCGCGGCGGACCTCCTCGGTGAACGCGTCGGTGATGACGGGGAGCACGACCGTGAGCTTCACAGCACCTCCAGGGTGTGGGCGGGGCGGTCGGCCCACCCTGTGCGGGCCCGCCGAGGGGCACAAGGTGCGAGGCGCACAGCCGGGCGGCGACGACCGTGCCGACCGCACCGCCTACGCGCCCGCCCCGCCCGTGCACGCCCGCCCCGCCGAAGCGCCCGCCCCGCCCGGGGCGACCGCACCGCCGACACTCTCGCCCCCGCTCGCAGCCGCCATCCGACTGTGCGGGGTGCCCTGCCGATGCCGCGAACCGGTGCCTGATGCACGGTGACCGTCCGAGGGCGGCGGCCTAGTCTCGGCGCACCGCATCCGGCGCCCCCCGCCCGCCCCTCTGGAGTCCCCATGGCGTCCTCTTCAGGACACGACGACCACGCGCTGGCCCGCGTGCCGCAGACGGCCCGGTTCCACTGGTTCTCGGTGGCGACCCAGCGCTTCGGCCAGCTCTCCACCCTGGCCAGCTTCCTCATCGGCGCGACCCTCGGCTTCGGCATGACCTTCTGGAACGCCGTGCTCGCCATCACCCTCGGCGCGGTGATCCTCGAAGTCATGACGGTCTTCACCGGCATCGCCGGCCAGCGCGAGGGGCTCTCCACGTCGCTGCTGGCCCGCTGGACCGGGTTCGGCGCGGCCGGCGCCTCGCTCATCGGACTCGCCATCGGCCTCAGCGCCGTCGGCTGGTTCGGCATCCAGAACGCGGTCTCCGCCGACGGCCTGGTGGACCTCGTCGGAGTCCTGCCCGCGTGGGGCTGGGCCCTGGTCGTGGGTCTGGCCATCACCGCGATCGTGGTCCAGGGCGTCGGTTCCATGGCGTGGGCCGCCTACGTCACCGTCCCCGCCTTCCTGCTGATGGCGGGCTGGTCCATCGCCGTCGAACTGTCCCGGCACGACCTGGGCGCGCTGACCTCCGCCCAGCCCGCCGGACCCCCGCTGTCGCTGCTCCAGGGCACCACCATCGTCGCGGGCGGCTTCATCGTCGGCGCGGTCATCACCCCCGACATGAGCCGCTTCAACCGCAGCGGCAAGGACGTCGTCAAGCAGACGGTCGTCGGCATCACGGTCGGCGAGTACGTCATCGGCCTGATCGGCGTGCTCCTCGCACTCGCCCTGCGCACCAACGACGTCATCGCCATCGTCACGTCCACCTCGGGCTTCCTCGGCACACTGATCATCGTGGCCGCCACCATCAAGGTGAACGACTGGAACCTGTACGCCGCCTCCCTCGGCGTCGTCACCTTCGTCGACCAGGCCTTCGGCCGCCGCCTCCACCGGGGCGCCGTCACCGTCGTCGTCGGTGTGCTCGGCTCCCTGCTGGGCGCGGCCGGGGTCCTCGACAACTTCACCGACTTCCTCGACCTGCTGGGCGTTCTCTTCCCGCCGATCGCCGGGATCATGGTCGCCGAGTACTTCGTCGCCCGTACCTGGCGCTCCGGCCTGGACGAGACCCGCGACAGCGGCGAACTCCCCGCCGCCTCGCCCATGTGGGTGCCCGCCGGACTGATCACCTGGATCGTCGCGGCCGTCGTGGGGAAGTACGTCGACTGGGGCCTGCCGTCGATCAACTCCATCGCCGTCGCCTTCGTGCTCTACCTCGCCGCCGCCCGCCTCGGCCTGGTCCGCGGGGTGGGCACCGCACCGACCCGCCGCGCCGTCCCCGGGACGGCGACCGGCACCCCCGGCGTCCCCGCCGCCTGACCGCGCACGCCACCGGCGTACGCGGCCACCGAAAGAGAAAGGCAGGACAACCCACATGCTCCGACTGGGCATCGACGTGGGCGGCACCAACACCGACGCCGTCCTCATCGACGGCGACCGGGTGCTGGGCGCCGTGAAGGCGTCCACCACGGCCGACGTCACCGGCGGCATCGTCACCGCCCTCGGCGACCTCCGGCAGGCCACCGGCTTCGACCCGGCCGCCGTGCAGGCGGTGATGATCGGCACCACGCACTTCATCAACGCGCTGGTGGAGGGCGAACGCCTGGCGCAGACCGCGGCCATCCGGTTCGGGCTGCCCGCCACCCGCGCCCTGCCCCCGCTGGTCGACTGGCCCGACCGCCTGGTCACCGCGATCGGCGGCCACAGCCATCTGTGCCACGGCGGCCACGAGTACGACGGCACGCCCATCGCGGCCTTCGACGAGGCCGAGTTCCGTGCGGTCCTGGACCGGGCCGTCGCCGCCGGCGCCACCTCCTTCGCGCTGTCCTCCGTCTTCTCCCCGGTCAACGCGGAGTTCGAGACCCGCGCCGCCGAGATCATCGCAGAGCAGCTGCCAGGTGCGCCGGTGAGCCTCTCCCACGAGATCGGCCGCATGGGCCTGCTCGGCCGGGAGAACGCCACCGTCGTCAACGCCGCCCTGCGCGGCCTCGCCGACCAGGTCGCCACCGGACTGCTCCGCACGGTCGCGGAGGCCGGCATCAACGCGCCGGTCTTCCTCAGCCAGAACGACGGCACCCTGATGGACGTCGACTACGCCCGCCGCTACCCGGTGGCGACCTTCGCGTCCGGACCGACCAACTCCATGCGCGGCGCCGCGTTCCTGTCCCGGCTGCCGTCCTGCGCCGTCGTCGACATCGGCGGCACCACCAGCGACGTCGGCATCCTCCAGCAGGGCTTCCCGCGCGAGGCGTCCACGGACGTCAACGTGGCCGGCGTGCAGACCAACTTCCGCATGCCCGACGTGCTCTCGATCGGCATCGGCGGCGGCAGCCACGTCCTGCACCAGGCGTCCGGCACCGCCGTCGGCCCCGCCAGCGTCGGCTACCGGCTCGCCCAGGAGGCCCTCGTCTTCGGCGGCACCCGCCTCACCGCGACCGACGTCGCGGTGGCCGGCGGGCGCGCCGAGGTGGGGGACGCCTCGCTCGTCGCCCACCTGGACAAGAGCGTGGTGGACGCCGCCCTGCGCGTCGTCGACGACCGGCTCGCCGAGGTCGTCGACCGGATGCGGGCCTCCGCCGAACCGGTGCCGGTCGTCGCCGTCGGCGGCGGCAGCATCCTGGTGCCCGAGGACCTCGCGGGCGCGTCCCGCGTGGTGCGCCCCGACCACTTCGCCGTGGCCAACGCCATCGGCGCGGCGATCGCCCAGGTCGGCGGCGAGGTCGACCGGGTCTACTCGGTCGTACCGCAGCAGCGCGACACCGTGCTCGACGAGGCCCGTCAGGAGGCCGTCGACCGAGCGGTGGCCGCCGGAGCCCGGCCGGGCTCCGTCGAGATCGTGGACATCGAGGAAGTACCGCTGGCCTACCTGCCGGGCAACGCCACCCGGATCCGGGTCAAGGCCGTCGGAGAGCTGAGCCTGGGAGGCCCCCGTGCGTGAGATCACCGCCGACCACCTGCCCGACCTCGCCCGCGGGGCCGCCGTGCTCGGCACCGGGGGAGGCGGCGACCCGTTCGTCGGCCGCCTCCTCGCCGAGCAGGCGCTGAAGCGGAACGGGCCCGTCACCCTCCTCGGCCTCGACGAGATCGACGACGGGGCGTTCATCGTCCCGACGGCCTTCATGGGGGCGCCCACGGTGATGCTGGAGAAGCTCCCCTCGGGCGACGAGATCATCGGCGCCATGCGGGCGCTGGAGGAACTGCTCGGCCGCAAGGCCACCCACACCGTCTCCATCGAGGCGGGCGGCCTGAACTCCATGTCGCCGTTCGTCGCCGCCGCCGAGGCGGGCGTCCCGCTGATCGACGCCGACGGCATGGGCCGTGCCTTCCCCGAACTGCAGATGCTGCTGCCCACCCTGGGCGGCGTACAGGCATCCCCGATGGCGCTCGCCGACGAGCGCGGCAACTCCGTCACCCTGCGCACCGACGGCAACGCCTGGGCGGAACGCCTCGCCCGCGCCGCCACCGTCGAGATGGGCTGCAGCGCGGCCGTCAGCCTCTACGCCCTCACCGGCCGCCAGGCCAAGGACCACCTGGTGCCCGGCACCCTGACCCTGTGCGAGCGGATCGGCCGGGCCATCCGCGAGGCCCGCGAGGGCCACGCGGACCCGGTGGCGGCGGCATCCGGTGTCCTCGGCGGCCGGACGGTCTTCACCGGGAAGATCGGGGATGTGCAGCGCACCACGACGGGTGGCTTCGCCCGCGGCACGGCCCGGCTCACCGGCCTCGACGCCGACACCGGGTCCGCGCTGGAGCTGTCCTTCCAGAACGAGAACCTGGTCGCCACCCGCGACGGCGAGGTCGTCGTCAGCGTCCCCGACCTGATCTGCGTCCTCGACACCGACTCCGGCGAACCGGTCACCACCGAGACGCTCCGCTACGGCCTGCGGGTCAGCGTCCTCGGCGTGCCCTGCGACCCGCGCTGGCGCACCCCCGCGGGGCTCGACCTGGCCGGGCCCGGCTACTTCGGCTACGCGCACGAGTACGTCCCGTTTGTGGGCGCCGAAGTGTGATGATCGAAGGGTGACCCGCACTCTCACCGAGCCCCCCTCGCCCGTGTCTCCCGCGCCGCTGACCGCCGCGCGGGTGCCGGCGCTGGCCGCCGGGGCGACGCTGCTCGGCTCCGGCGGCGGGGGAGAGGTGGCCACCGGCGCGCTGCTGCTGAGCCGCGAGCTGGCCGGGGCACCGGTGCCGCTGCTCCCCGTCGCGGCGTTGGCGCCGGACACCCTCGTGGTGCACACCGGCCTCGTCGGCGCCCCCGACGTACTGGCCGAGCGGCTCGCCGACCCCGACGACTTCGCCGACGCCGTACGCACCGCCGGCGAGGTGGTGGGCGGGTCGGCGGGTGCGGTCGGGGTCATCGAGATCGGCGGCCTCAACGCCGTCGTCGCCGCGGTCGCCGCCGCCCGGCTCGGCCTGCCGCTGGTCGACGGCGATCTCATGGGGCGGGCCTTCCCGCGCATCGACCAGACCGTCGCCGCCGTGGCCGGGGTGGACCCGGCGCCGCTCGTCCTGGTCGGCCCCGGCGGGAACACCGTCGTCGTCCGCGAGTGCTCACGCCGCCTGGCCGAACGGCTGCTGCGCGCCAATGTCCTCGCCCTCGGCGGGGCCGCCGCCCTCGCCGTCCACCCCCTGCCCGCCGCCCGGCTCGCGGCGATCGGGGTGCGCGGCTCCGTCTCCGCCTGCCTCGGACTCGGCGACCGACTCCTCACCGCCCGGGAGGCGGGCGGCACCCCCGAAGGCCTGGCCGACGCCCTCGGCGCCGAGCTGCTCGCGGCCGGCCGCGTCGAGGAGCTGGTCCCCCGCCAGGACCTCACCCCCGGATGGGCGACCCTCACCGACGGGCGTACCGGCGCCGTGGTCCGGGTGGACCTCCTGGACGAGTACCTGGCCGTCACGGTCGACGGCGTCGCCCGGTCCGCCGCCCCGCAGATCATCGCCGCCGTCGATCCCAGCGGCCGCCGCCCCTTGCGCGCCGACCAGCTCCGCACCGGCGGTCACCTGATCCTGCTCCGTCTCCCGCCCCTGCACACCTGGCCCGCCGAGGCGGAACCCCTGGTCGGCCCCACCGCCTTCGGTCTCGACCTGGCGCCGCCCACCGGCCCGGTGGCGGACCCTGGCGCTGTCTCGCCGTGGGGCCGGTCATGACCGGGGCCTGTGGCGCCGCCGTCCGGCTTCGTAGCGGCTGCCGTCTGATGCTGCTGCGGCTCCCGTCCTTGCCCGTGCGGCCTGCCGGGGCGGGATCCCTGGCCGGTGCCGGTGCTTTCGGTCTCGGCCTGGCGCGGCCGCCGGGTCCGGTCGCGGGCCTCTGCGCTGTCTCGCCGTGGGGCCGGTCATGACCGCGGCCTGTGGCGCCGCCGTCCGGCTCCGTAGCGGCTGCCGTCTGATGCTGCTGCGGCTCCCGTCCTTGCCCGTGCGGCCTGCCGGGGCGGGATCCCTGGCCGGTGCCGGTGCTTTCGGTCT